>NZ_CP011266.1:0-300000 GCF_001477655.1 Methanobrevibacter millerae
ATGGGTGGGAATATGGCAAATATTTTTGAAAACATTCAGAATGAAAATGTAATATTTAAGGATAAAAAGCCTTTGGATCATAGGTTTTTACCTGAAAGATTATTACACAGGGAAGAACAGGTAACGCAAATAGCGAGATATTGGGTTGATGCTTTAAATGATGTAACTCCATCAAACATTACGATTTATGGTAAAACCGGTACTGGTAAAACTGCTGCTGCAAAATTCGCTCGGTCTCAACTTTTGGAGTTTTCAGCAGATCAAGATGTTTTTATTAAAATTGAATATATAAGATGTACTGATTATACTACTGAATATCAGGTAATAGCTCAATTGTGTCAAAAGCTTGGACGTGATGTTCCGCACAGGGGATGGACTAAAGCTGAAGTTGTCAATACTTTCAGAGATATATTCAGGACAAATGCGTTTGGAAAAAAACTTATTTTAATTGTTATTTTAGATGAAATTGATATTTTGCTTAATAAAGATGGAGATGGAATATTATATACATTAACAAGGACAGACAATGTTTCAATTTTATCTATCAGTAACTTTTTGGATTTCAAAGGACTAATCAAATCAAGGGTTACCAGTAGTTTAAATGATAAGGAAATTGTATTTCCTCCTTATGGAGCTAACCAATTGACAGATATTTTAAATGAAAGGGCAAATATGGCCTTCAATGAAGGTGTCGTTGAAAGTGATGTGATTCCATTGTGCTCTGCAATGGCTGCCAAGGAAGAAGGTGATGCTAGATTTGCTTTAGATTTATTAAAAACTTCAGGTTTCATAGCTGAAGAGGAAGGATCAAATACTATTAAAAGTGAACATGTCAGAATGGCTAAAGACAGAATAGAACATGATAAATTTGTTGACGTCGTAAAGACTCTTCCAACTCAACAGCAAAGGGTTTTAGAAGCTATTTTAAGATTAACTAATGATAATGAAGAAATCACTTCAGGTAAATTATATGAAGCTTATAGTGAAGTATCTAAAAAAGATGCTGTTACTTACAGAAGAATATTTGATTTTATCAATGAACTAGAAATGTTAGGTATCATTTCCACAAACACCATTTCTCGTGGTCGTGGAAAAGGAAGAACTAACATTATTAAACTTCAATGTGATGAAGATTTGCTTGAATCAAGTTTATATTCATCTATTTAGGGTTGTTTTTAATTAATGTTTTTAAAATTGCCATTCTTACTGGAACGGCATTGGCTGCCTGGGTGAAATACTTATTATATTTGGTATCATCCACATCACCATCTATTTCATCGATTCTAGGTAAAGGATGCATTACAATCAGGTCTTTACCTTCCAGCATTTTTTTGTTAATAATATAAGCACCTTTGATTTCTAAATAATCATCAATATCTGCAAAACGCTCTTTTTGAATTCTTGTAACATATAAAACATTTACTTTATCGATGACATCTGAAATATTGGATGTTTCAGTGTAAGACATTCCTGCTTTGTCTAAGTCATGAAGTATTTCTTGAGGCATTTTCAATTTATCCGGTGATACGAAGTAAAGTTCAACGTTATCATATAATGTCAGAGCATTTGCTAGGGAGTGAACTGTACGTCCATATTTTAAATCACCAATTAATGCAATTTTTATGTTGTCAATATGTCCAATTTCTTTTTTAATTGTGTACAAGTCAAGCAATGTTTGTGTTGGATGTTGACCAGCACCATCACCAGCATTAATTACAGGAACATCTACAATATCTGATATGAATTTTGAAACTCCTTCCATTTCATGTCTTATTACCAATGCATCACAGTATCCTTCAAACATTTTTGCGGTGTCTGCTATACTTTCACCTTTGGATACACTTGAAGAACCTGTGTTTTCAAAACCAATACATTCACCACTCAAACGTTTCATTGATGTTTCAAATGACATTTTTGTTCTTGTTGATGGTTCAAAAAACATTAATCCTAATATTTTTCCTTTTAATTCTTCTGAAATTTCTCTGGATTTAGCAATATCCTCTAATTTTGATGCTTCGTCTATAATATAATCAATATCTGATTTATTTAAATCTTTAATTGATATTATGTTTTTCAATTCAAAAATTTTAATCAACCCTTTTTTCAATTAAATTATTAATGTTATTTGCAAATTCTTCTATTTTATGTTTATTTAAAATAGGTACATTATCATTTTTTTCGATAATTTTTTTTGATTTTCTTCTTTGAATGTAATTTCCTATATCTGTATTTATTTCATATCCGAAGTTTGAATACACAAATGAGGATTCTATGATTTCCTGTGAAAATACTTTGTCCAAATTTGTCATCATATCTAAATTTTCATCACTATTCACATATAATGCATGAGGTTTTTCAATGAGTGTTTTGATATTTCTTGAAACATATCTTTTGAACGATCCTTGAACCTTTCCATTATACGTTGATGCCCCTAATATAATAAAGTTATATTTTAAAAGGCATATATCCTTGACATTTTCAATAGAAATCAACACTACCTCTGATTTAATTAATTCTTTTAATATTTTGGCGGATTTTTTTGTATCATCAATTAATGTTGAATAAATTATTGCAGTTTTCATATTATTCTTTCAATAGGTACAACAAGAATGTCTTTTGCACCAGCATTCCTCAAATCATTTACAAGTTCAAAAACTTGATCTTCATCAATAACAGCTTGTATTGCAACGGTTTTTTCTTTAGATAAAACTTCAGATATAGTAGGACCATCCATAGCTGGCATAAGTTTTCTTACTTCATCTAAATCCTTGCTTTTCACATTCATCATTATAAGTTTTTTACCATAGGCATCAATTACTCCTTTGATGCTTCTATTAACAGCTTCAACTAATGTTTTTTTATTTTCTAATGATTTTTCATTTGTTATTAATACAATTGTACTTTCCAATATTGTATCAATGATTTTCAAATGATTCATTTTTAATGTAGTTCCTGTACTTGTTAAATCAGTAATTAAATCTGCTACGCCAATAAATGGTGCGATTTCTGTAGATCCACTTAATTTAACAATTTTTGGATTTAAATCATGATTTTTCAGATATTTTCTTGTTAATGTAGGAAATTCTGTTGCTATTACCATATCAGATGTTAAATCATCAATTGAGTTAATTTCTGAATCTTCAGGTGAAGCTAAAACAAGTTTTGTTTGTCCAAATTTTAAATCTAACAGCTGAACAACTTCACTTTCACTTTCTTTTATCAGGTCAATACCACTTATTCCCATATCAACAATTCCATCAGATACAAATTCAGGAATATCTGATGCCCTTGCAAACATTATATCAATATTTTTATTATGAGTTTTTGATATTAATTGTCGATTATTGTTATCTTTTAAACCTAATCCTGCTTTTTCTAAAATATCTATAGATGGATTGCTAATTCTTCCTTTTGATGGAACAGCTATTTTTAATTTCATCTCAACACCAATTTTTCTTTATATATATTTTTAACATTATGTGTTTAAAATACTTTTTTTTATTATTTTTTTAGGCATTCCTTAATAATTCCAAAATATTTAAATATATATTGTTTATATAAAGATATTTAGCTTATGATTAATTGAATTTTAATCATAAGAATTGATTGAATTTTAGTGAGGTGAAAAATATGGCAGAAATACCAAAAGCTCCTATTGCTAGAATCATTAAGGATACTGGTGCTGAAAGAGTAAGTGAAGATGCAAAAGTTGAATTAGCTGAAGCATTAGAAGAAATTGCACGTAACATTGCTATTAAAGCAAATGAAGCTGCAAGATTAGCTAAACGTAAAACTATTAAAGCTGAAGATATTAAATTCGCAGTCAATGAATTAGACTTATAATTTTTTTTATAAGTCATACTTTTTTTATTTTTAGGTGTTATTATGGCAGATAATACGATTTTAATTAAAAATGCAGTTATTTTGGATCCTAATACGGATTATGATGAGAAAAAGGATTTATTAATTAATAATGATTTAATTTCAGAAATTTCAGATAATATTTCTGATGAAAATGTTGACAAAGTAATAGATGCAACAGGTAAAATTTTACTTCCGGGTTTTATTAATACACATACACATTTATCCATGACATTGTTTAGAGGATTAGCTGATGACCTGGCTTTAGATGAATGGTTAAATGATAATATATGGCCTATGGAAGCAAATCTTAACGGTAATTATTGTTATATAGGAGCTCTTTTAGGAGCTGTTGAACTAATCAAATCAGGTACTACAACATTCTCTGATATGTATTTTTATATGGAAGATGTTGCAAAAGCAGTTGAAGAATCAGGTATTAGAGCTGTATTGTCATATGGAATGATTGATTTCGGTGATGAGGAAAAAAGAAAAGCTGAAATTGAAAAGAACATGGCTCTATTTAAAAATTGTCATGATGCTGCTGACGGAAGAATTAAAGTATTTTTCGGACCCCATTCTCCATATACCGCTTCAGAAGAATTGTTAAGAGAAGTCCGCAAATTGGCTGATGAGAATGACATGAAAATTCATATTCATGTAAGTGAAACTCAAAAGGAAATTAATGATGTTTCCAGTGAAAAAGGATTAAGGCCATTCGAATACTTGGATTCTATAGGATTTTTAGGTCCTGATGTTTTATGTGCACATTGTGTATGGTTAAATGACAATGAAATTGATATAATTAAGAAAAATGATGTTAAAATTTCACATAATCCTTGCAGTAACATGAAATTGGCATCAGGTATTGCACCTGTATCAAAATTACTAGAAAATGATATATGTGTTTCTATTGGAACTGATGGAGCATCATCCAACAACAATTTGGATTTAATCGAAGAATTAAAAACTGCCAGCTTGCTTCAAAAGGTTTCAACTCTTGACCCTAAGGTTTTAACATCAGATGAGGCTATTGCTATCGGAACAATCAATGGTGCAAAGGCTCTCGGTTTGGAGGATGAAATTGGATCAATCGAAGTCGGCAAAAAAGCAGATTTAATATTAATTGATACAAATAATGCTAATATGATTCCAGACAGTTCTAATTTAAGTTCCAATATTATTTACTCTGCAAACGGATCTAATGTAGATACTACTATTTGTAATGGTCAAATATTGATGGAAAATAAGAAATTAACTACATTGGATGAGCAGGAAATTTATGATAAAGCTAGAAAAGCAATTGAAGAACTCAAGGCTCTTTTATAAAAAAAGATGATTATTGAAGCTATCTAGCTTCAAATTTAATTTTATTTTTGTTTAAAACAATACTTCTTTTCCATGCATCATTACTTTCAGGGAAATCGCTTCTGTAGTGAGCTCCTCTACTTTCACGACGTAATATTGCGGATTTAACAACTAAAATACAGATTTCAACCATATTTATTACTTCTAAAGCTGTTAACAATTCATTATTATACTGACTTTTATCAGATACATCAAGTTTATCCAAATCTTTCTGCATTTCTTGAAGTTGTTTAAGTGCTTCATTCAATTTTTTCTCTTCACGCACAATAGATACTTTTTCCCACATTAGTTTTTTGATGTTTTCTTTAAATTCATTAGCTTTAATGGAACCTGGCTTTATTAACCCTTCAATTCTTTCTTTTTCGGCCAAAACCATTTCATCATTGGTTTTTATTTCTGTTTCTTTCGCGATTTTGGCCGCATTTTCACCAGCTATTTTTCCGAATACTTGGGTGTCTGCAAGTGCGTTCCCGCCTAGACGATTAGCTCCGTGAACTCCACCGCAAACTTCTCCGCAAGCAAACAAATTAGGAAGTGAAGTTGAAGCATCAGTATTTATTTTGATACCGCCCATAAAGTGATGTGCTGTTGGAGCAACTTCAATTGGTTCGTTTTTAATGTCAACACCAACATTTTCAAATTGCAGAACCATGGTTTCCAGTTTTTCATCAATAACATCATCGTCAAGATGTGAAATGTCAAGATAGACTCCTCCGTGTTCGCTTCCTCTTCCTTCAATAATTTCCTGATAGATTGATCTTGCTACAACGTCACGTGTTGACAGTTCCATTTTTTCAGGTGAATATCTTGCCATGAAACGTTCGCCATCTTTATTTAATAGCTTACCCCCTTCAGCCCTTACTGCTTCTGTTACTAATACTCCTTTTTTGGATTCAGGGGTAACCATTCCTGTTGGGTGGAATTGAACCTGTTCCATATCAATTAGGTTTGCACCAGCTCTATATGCTATTGCAAAACCATCTCCATTTTTTTGAAAGGTATTGGAAGTTACAGGGTATAGTTGTCCGGCTCCGCCACTTGCAAAAATTACGGCTTTTGATTGGAAGTATATAATGCTGGAATCCTTTAAGTCAAATCCGGTTGCTCCTATTACTTGAACGCCCTCCTGAATAAGGGAAGTTATCATTACTTCTTCAATGCATTCTATATCTCTACTAATTATCTCTTCTTTTAAAGCATTTAAAAGTTCAGCACCAGTACGGTCTCCCTGAAAGCAAGTTCTTCTGTATGTCTGACCGCCAAATGGCCTTTGATTTATTTCACCGTTTTCCTGTCTGTCAAATAATGCACCGTAGTTTTCCAAATCAATTAATCTTTTAGGGGATTCATTTACTAAAATATCGACTAGCTTTTTATCATTTAGAAAACTTCCACCTTTTAAAGTGTCTTTAATATGTGCTTCTATTGAGTCGTCTTTATCAACAGCTTTGAAAACAGCATTATATCCACCTTCAGCCATTCCGGTACAACCGGATCTAAAGGATAATCCTTTTGACACAATTGTTGCTTTAAGACCAGCATCATCAACTTCAATAGCTGCTCTTGAACCAGCACCACCTGATCCTATTATTAACACATCTGTTTTAATAGTTTTAACTTCCATTTTAATACCTTTCATAATCTTTATTGGTATTACTTTTAATTTTTATAATTAATATAAATATGTTAAAAAATATAATTAGACATAAGAGGTTATTTGATGAAACTTAGGGGAGAAGTTACAACTGGTTTGGGAAAAGCTGCTTTTTTTCTATCTCAGGATTTTTACGTTAATAATTTTATAAAAAATTGTGGTTTTAAGCCTTATCCTGGAACATTGAATATTCTAGTCCCTGAAAATCATTTAGAGCAAATCAACGAAATTAAAGATAATTGTAATGATATCATTAAACCTGATGAAGGGTTTGGTGCTGTAAAATACATTGAAGCTATTTTGAATGATGATGTTAATGGGGCTATCGTTTTTCCGGCAAAAACAGAACATACTGAAAATTATTTGGAATTCATTGCTGAAATAAAATTAAGAGATGCACTTAATTTAAAAGACGGTGATATTGTAAGTATTGAGTTTTGATACCACAAAGTATTTTATATATAATTGATATATTATTTTAATACGTTCTCAGGGGCGGAGTGAAATTCTCCACCGGTGGTGATTTTAATATAATAAGTCCACGAGCACGAGGTTAATGTGTTGATTTGGTGAAATTCCAAAACCGACGGTGACAGTCCGGATGAAAGAGAATAAGTAGATTATTTTTTTTAAAAACCCTGGTTCTAGTACACAAGGAGACATTACTATGAATCAAGAAACTGATTTAGAAAAAGGATTTGAAGCCTTAAGACAAGGTAAATTTATTTTAGTATATGATAATGATGACAGAGAAGGCGAAATCGATATGATTATCGCTTCTGAATTTGTAACTCCAAAATCTATTGCTACAATGAGAAATGATGCTGGAGGATTAATCTGTAATTGTATTAGCTCTAAATTTTGTGATGAAATCAATTTACCGTTTATGGTCGACATTATGGCAGCAGCTACTGAAAAATATCCTAATTTAGCTGAACTTGCTCCTAATGATATTCCATACGATGAAAGATCATCCTTTTCAATTTGGGTAAATCACAGAAAATCATTCACTGGTGTAACAGACCATGACAGAGCAATGACCATTAGCGAAATGGCTAAAATGTTTAAAGATGGAAAATTCGATGAATTCGGTAAAACATTTAGATCTCCAGGACATGTCTGTCTTTTAAGAGGAGCAGTTGACACTGTTAAAAACAGAAGAGGACACACAGAAATTGGTCTTGCAATGTGTGAAATGGCTGGTGTTACTCCTGTTTGTGTCGTTTGTGAAATGATGGATGGTGAAACCGGTCAGGCAACATCATTTGATGATGCTAAAAAATATGCTGAAGAAAATGATTTGGTTCTCCTTAGAGGAAACGACATCATTAAAAAATATTTAGAAGAATACTAACTATACATGTTAGTATTATCCATTCTTTTATTTTGAATGTAGTTGATTATAAATTGGGTAATCTGTTGTATTTTGTATGAGTTATAAATGCTGAATGCAACGTATTTACCATCATGCATACTTATTTTTAAACCGTCGCGTATCTCTTTTGTAGGCTCTATTCCAGATATCTTATCCCATCTAACCCTTAGGGTTTTGCTTTTTAAAGCTTTTTCAAAGTGGATTCCATCATCCAGGATTTTAACTTTTTTTACAACACGGCGATTTTTATCAGACCCAATCTGAATATCTCCGTTTTCGTCAAAAACATAATCCGGAATCAAACAGTTGGCTTTCCATCCTTGACGAATTTTTCTTGCAACCTGATGTCTGTCTTTTTTGGTTAGTTTAACTCCCTGTTCTGGGCTTAAGTTAAGTGCCATTATATCACCTTATTTTTTATTTCTTCAAATGGAATTATACGATTAAATTTAACTTCCTGTGCCATTTTAGCTATTTTATCAATGTCTAGAGATTCCTCTACCAAGTCAAGAGCAGCTTTTGTAAACAAATCATACCTGATTTCTATTTCAGGTGTAAAGCCTCTTGTCTCTAGTTTTAGTTTTCCGACACTCAATACCTCATCGACATTGGAATTATTTTTAATATACGGAACTACATTTTCAAATATGCTTTCATTATATACTTTATTCAATAAGATTCCCTTAACATCCACATTGAATTTGCTTAACATGTTTGCATGCGCTACCAAATCAACAGCGGCAGATTCGATTCCTCCCTTATTAACTCCTGATATTAATAGCATTGGAATATTTGATGACATTGCTATTTCAGCTGCAGAAAATGGGACTTTTTCATTTAATAAACCTGTAAATACACTCATTACTCCTTCAATCAATACAATGTCATAATCAGATGAATTCAATTTAGCTACTGTAGATTCGATGTCACTCCAGCCTAAATGACCAATCTTTATTGAACTGAAATCATTCATATAGTCTTTTGTCAAATACAATCCAGGTATAATGTCGCGAACGTCAGGCCCTACTTTCAGTAGTGCAACTTTATATCCCCTTTTTCTTAACGCACCTGCTAAGCCTGTTAAGATAAACGTTTTCCCGGAATCTGATCCGTTACTTCCAATCATTAGGAATTTAGGTTTTTCGTTAGCTTTTCTTTGAGGTATTTTTATGCCTGTGCCGATTCCGATTTCAGATTGAATATGTTCTTTAACTTTTTTATTTCTATTGTAAATGTCTTCTATATCATCTGCATCTATTTGATTGAGCAAATTTTTGACCAAAACTGGATTTTCGTCAAGTATGTTATGAATCATAGTTCCAATGACATTTCCATCATCATTGCATGCTCCGGAAAATATGTTGTAATCTCCTGATTTGTTTGTATCGCCATAATTCATTCTTTGGACTTTAGAATAGAACAGCGGTTTAGCATCTCCAACAACCTTTCCATAGGTGTGTGTATGAAAACCGTTAACGTCTTCATTTTGATTTTTTGTTAAAAATGAATTGTCATAAACCTTTGCCACTACCCTATCGCTTGTAATTAACGGTGAAAATTCAACATCAATTAATCCAAGACCTTCTTTAACAATAGGGACTTCTGACTTTCTTCCGATATCTATCTGGTTTGAAAGCAGTTGAAATCCTGCACATATTCCAATAATAGGTTTTCCCATTTTTGCCATTCTTAGGATTTCCTTGTTTAAATCCATATTGATGTCATTTGATTCGATTAATGTTCCTCCAGGTATAATTAATGCATCAAGTTCTTCACTTACTTTATTTCCATTAACTAAACCATTTTCCTTAACAATATCTGTTGGTAAATTTCCAAATTGCTCAAAACCAGGAACAGCACCTTTTACATAAGCAAGTCCAATTTTTGTCATAAAATAACCTCAAATAGTGATATGATTTTTATAATTTTTAAAGTTTATTTAGACATGCATTTCAAGTGTAAAATTCATTGATGAAATAAAATTGTTTTCTTTTAATTTACTGGTTAATAAAAAAATAAAGTGGTTAGGGATTTAAAACCCTTAATTTTGAGTATTTTCAAATACAGCCATAGCTTTAACGATTTTTTCATCATCTAATGGTTTAGCTTGTATTTGGAGACCTACTGGAATGTCGTTAACAGTACCTGCCGGTATACTTGCTGCAGGAATTCCTGCAAGGTTAGCAATAACAGTCAATACATCATATGCATACATTTCCATTGGGTCTAATTTTTCACCGATTTCGTGTGGAAGTTTTGGCACGGTAGGACCTACAATCAAGTCAACATTTTCAAGCATTGCATTGATTTCATCACGAATAAGAGACCTTGCTTTAAGTGCTTTTTTGTAGTATTTTCCACTGAATTCAGCTTGTGCAATGTGGGAACCGATTTTAATTCTTCTTAAAACTTCATCTCCACAAACTTCCTCTATTCTGTAACCGTAATCTCTTCCGTCATATTTTCTTGTAGCTGAGAAGAACTCAACATAGTTAATTAAGTAATATGTAGGTAAACATAAGTCTAAGTGATCAAAAGATACTTCTACAAGTTCAGCACCTGCATCAACCAATTTGTTAATAGCCTTATTAACGGTTTTATTGATTTCTTCATCGGTCACTTCAATGAAATCTTTACAAATAGCTATTTTCATGCCTTCAAGGGATTTGTCTTCTAAACATTCTGTGAAGTCAGGTTTATCCCAGTCTATGGTTGTACATTCGGTTTCATCATAATCAACGATAGTATTTAATGCAAGAGCTATACCGCTGACATCACGTGCAAATGGACCGATTTGGTCTAAACTCATGGATAAGTCAAGTAAACCTTGTCTTGAAACGGCACCATATGTTGGTTTAAATCCGATTACACCACAATGGGAAGCCGGGTTTCTTATGGATCCACCAGTATCTGAACCTAATGCAATATCACACATTTCAGCCGCAACAACTGCTGCACTACCACCTGATGAACCACCAGGAATTCTGCCTAATGCATTAGGGTTTTGAGTTGGTCCATAATAAGAAGTTTCAGTTGAACTACCAGCTGCAAATTCATCCATGTTTGCAATTCCAATAATTATTCCATCTTCTGCTAATATATAATCGACTACAGTTGCATTGTAACTTCCTAAATAATTTTCCAATGTTTTTGAAGCTGCAGAAATAATCAAGTCTTCTACATTAATATTTGCCTTAATACCAAATACCAAACCTGCTAAGCTTCCAACTTCTTCTCCATTAGCTATTTTAGCATCAATTTCTTCTGCTTGTTTTAATGCATTTTCTTCGTTTAATTCAATAAAAGCATTAATGGAGTCATTTTTTTCTTTAATAACTTTAAGGAAGTTTTCAACATTTTCCTTAGCGGTTAATTCTCCACTTTTGATGGAATTTAATTTTTCAATAACATTCATTAAAACACCTTAGATAAATATAATAAATATAAATATATTTTTCAATATTTATATAACTTGTTTTTTTAAATATGTTATTTTTATTTTCATTGTTATCACTTATAACTTATAACTGATAATTTAATTCAATTTTTAATTATAACTTATAACTTATAACTACAAACTTTTATATATTAACAAAAATTTATTATTAAATATGAAAAAGGCTGTTGTATTTGATAATTCAGGAACATTGATTGAGCGGTATCGAGTTATTAAGGATGTTATTTCAGGGAATTTATTTACAGATATTAATTCTCTTGATTTAATTGATCAAACGGATTCTCTTGCATTGGTAGTCCTTCAGTATAATACTAATAAATTGATGGATTTAGATTCTAATACATTACTTTCAGATGTAATAAAGGAATATGATATAGATTTTGATGTAAGCTTCACCAATTTTGAAACCACAAAAGAGGATGTCAAGGAAATATTATACAATGAAAACTCAGCAATAATATCAGACATCACAGACGGATTTCCAATATTGAGAGAGAAGGTTCCACACATGCAACTGTGCAACGGATCTGCTGTAATTTTGGATATGGATGTTGGAATAATTGCATATACTATTACCTCTGCAGGCAAATTATTTGACGGAGTAATTGACACGGTAAGTGAATTAAAGTCTCAAGGCTGTGAAATCGTATTGGCATCAGGCGACAGAAAAGGAGCAATTAACAGATTGGCTGATATGATAGGTGTAAAAAAGGAAAATGCTCATGGCAGTATATCCACTCGAGGAAAATGTGAAATCGTTAAATCACTTCAAGATGATGGATATAAGGTAATGATGGTTGGTGATGGTTTAAATGATGTTTTAGCATTCAAACAAGCTGATGTTAGTGTTTTAACAATTGAACAGCAAGAGGAAGTATCTCCTAAACTTATGGATAAGACTGATTATATCGTTGAAAGCATAAAAGAAGTTAAGGAAATTGATTTTTAAATATACTTTTCAATAACCTTTTTGCTTTTTAAAACATTATTAAAGTCATTCAGCTCAATGATTCCTCTTTTGACTTTTTTAAGTAATTCCAAATCAAGTGTTCCATCACCTAAAGGAACATGCTGGTCTTTGATACCATCATTGTCATTCAAATGACAGTAGGTAATGTCTTTTAATTCCAATAATTCTTCGTTGTTTTTAGTTGTATTCCCATGACCTAAGTCAATTGTTATTCCACAACCGCATTCACTTTTAAACATTTCCAGTTCTTCTATTGTATTTCCGAGAAACACTGGTCTTATTGGCATATTTTCAACAGAGATAATTACGTTTTCAGCATAATCGACTAATTCTGATATGCTTTGGCATGCATATTCTAAAGCCTGTTTTCTAAGTGGAGGGTCGTTTCGCCCAATTTTTCCTGCATGGACAGTAATTGCATGTGCATTGATGCTTTCAGCATAATCTATACATTCCTTCATTTGCTTTACACTTTCAGCTTTAATGCCTTCGTTCAAGCTAGCTATGTTTATGTCCACTGTTGGAGCATGAATTGATACTTCAAGTCCACTGTCTTTATAAGCTATTGTATTGTCTTTTAAAAAGAATGGTGATTCCCCAAGAATTTCTATCATTTCAAAGTCATGGTCATGGGCTGCCTTGATTATTTTGTAGTTATCGTCCATAAACATGCACAATGTTGTAAATCCGACTTTCATATTTATATATTATGTTATGATATATAATAAATGTTGATATATGTCAAAATTTTACATATGTGATACAATGAAAGAACTAAATGAAAGTCATATTAAAATTTTAAAACATTTTTCCAATGGTTTGACTCATAATCTAATTCTATGGATTATTTCAAAGGAATCAATTCATGGATATGGAATCATGAAAAGATTAGATGAGTTTTTTGATTTTTCAAATGAAAATTGTGAGCTTAAAGCTACATCTAGTAAAGTATACCCTATTTTAAGAAAAATGGAGGATAAGGGTCTTATCAGAGGAGAATGGCAAATTGTCAATAATAAGCGGGTAAAGTTTTACTCTATAACTGAAGACGGTGAAATTGTTCTAAACCACATTAAAAATAATATGAAACGTGTTTTGGAAAATCCGTCATGGTTAGATTACCTTGAAGATATGACTGGAAGAGAAATTTCGAGGGAGAATTAAAATGACAAACGCAATTGAAACTAAAAATCTCACGAAAGTTTATAAAAATTTCACTGCGGTCAATTCCTTAAATCTAGAAATTCCTGAAAAAAGTATCTTTGGGATGCTGGGTCCTAATGGTGCTGGAAAAACAACAACAATTAAAATGTTAACTTGTTTAATCCAACCGACATCCGGTAAGGCTACAGTTGGTGGCTATGATGTCCAAAAGAATCCTGATGAAGTTAGAAGGCTTTTGGGAATGGTTCCTCAGCAAGTCAGTTTATACAAGGATTTAACGGTTATGGAAAACTCTCAACTATGCGCCGATTACTATGGAATAAACCCTAATGAACGTGATTCTCGTATTGAGGATTTGATGGAACTTGTTGATATTAAATATGCAAGGGACAAACGAATATCTCAGTTATCTGGAGGCCAAAAGCAAAAAGCTTCTCTTGTAGCCAGCTTAGTTCACAGGCCTGAAATTTTATTTTTGGACGAGCCTACAATAGGACTTGATCCAACAACTAAAAGAACTTTGTGGGATTTGATTCGTGAATTGAATGATAACGGCCATACAATTATCCTGTGTTCTCATGACATGCATGAGGTAGACATGCTGTGTGATAATGTGGGAATAATTAACACAGGAAATCTTGTTGCTTATGATACGCCACAAGGTCTTAAAGATTCACTTTTAGAGTCAAATAAAAAAGAGATATCTGATACATTATCTCAAATTTCATCTGAAAGCAATGTTACAACATCAACAAAAGAGGATGTTGAAAACTTATCTTTAAGAAAGATGTCTTTTTTACTTGAAAGCAATGATCAAGCTATTATCAACGCTTTGAAATCTAACGAATCTGTTAAAAGTATTGAGATAGCACATAATGGTCGTGTAAATCTAAGGGTTGACTATTTTGATGATAATGCGATAAATAGTGTATTGAATAGTGTAATGTCTTCTAATGGTGTAATCAAATCTATTTCTACTGAGGAACCGTCTCTAGAAGATGTTTTCATTAAATCTACTTCCGAGGTGAATGAAGATGATCGAGCTTAAGAAATTCGGATGGATGATTAGAAAAGAATTAATCTCTCTTAAAAGACATCCTGCTCGTCTGGTTTCTATTTTAGCATTTCCAATAATCATGATTTTACTTTTTGGATATGGTATGGGTGGAGATTTAACGGATTTGCCAATAGTTGTTGTTAGTCAATCCAGCGGAGACTTGACAGATTTAACTTTGGACACTATTAAATCAACTGATACATATAAGGTTGTTAAAGTTATGGATGACCAGGATAAAGCGGAAAAAATGGTTGATAATGGAGAGGTCAAGGCTGCCATTATAATGCCTAAGGATTATGATGACGATAACTCGTCGAACCAAAAATCAGTAACGCTTTATTTGGATTCATCAGACCAGATGGCATCACAGATTCTGGATTCATCAACCCAGGCAATATTTTCCAAATTATCTAACATGGTTGCTGCAGGCTCTGTAACATCAGTTAGTCAAAATTCTACATCAAGCCCTTCAGTTTCACATCAGTTAAATAATTTTAAAGATGATATAGGTCTTCATATTAACAGAATTTATGGAAATATTAAATATATCGACTTTTTGGTCCCAGCTATTTTGGGAATGACCATAATGTTTAGTTGTATGATGGGTATGGGTGCCACTATTGCTGGTGAAAGGGAAACAGGTGAACTTGCACGTTTATTCATGACACCGACTTCTGTTTCAACGGTTATTGGTGGAAAAATTGCATCAAAGTTACTCATTGAACTTGTTCGGGCACTGATTTTGATATTTATGGCTATACTGCTTTTCAATGTCAGCATTAAGGGAGGAGTTCTGGCCACATTCATTGTTTTGGTCTTTGGAGCATTATGCTTTGTTGGCTTTGGTATAATGCTTTCTTCCAGAACCCAAACTCAAGAGGATTATGCTCAAATAGTTATGCCGTTTTCAATGCCGATGATGTTTGTTTCTGGGGTATTTTATCCAATTGAAACCATGCCGTGGATTTTACAGAAATTAGCTTATATTTTTCCATTAACATATTTGAATGATGCTATGCGTGGTGTCATGCTTAAAGGACAAACTTTAGGTGATGTCTGGTTAGATTTAGCTATTCTTGTAGGATACACAATCGTATTCTTTATAATTGGTGTTAAAAGATTTAATAGGGATGTTTAGGAGGTTTTATATGTATAAAAAATTATGTTTAGCTATTGTTGTTCTATTGATGTGTTTAACTCCAATTGCAGCAAACGATTGGATTTCTTTTGGCTATGATTATACGCATCATGCATTTGTAACAGATGAGTCTGATTTCGTCACAAATTTATGGACCTTTAACTTCGGTTCACCAATTTTTTCATCTCCTGCAATATCAAATGAATACCTATACTTATCTTCAAGTAATGGTCAATTAAAATCAATAGATATGGAAGAAGGTAGAGAAAATTGGAGCTTTGATTTAAAATCTGATACTAATGCATCACCAATTGTTAGTAATGGTACTTTGTATATAGGTAGTGAGGATTCTTTTAGTGCAATTGATGTAGATAGCCATAAGCTAATATGGGAACATTCAACCTCCGCACCTATTTCCTCATCAGCATATCTTTATGAGAATATAGTCTATGTCGGATGTGATGATGGTCATTTATATGGATTTGATAATGATACCGGTGATGTAAAATTTGATGTTGACTTGGATGGAAAACTGCAATCTTCACCTATTGTTGTTAATGATACAGTTTATATAGGTTCAAGCAATGGAAAGTTATACGCTGTTGGCGTTGATTCTAAAAACGTGGATTGGGAATATACAACTGGTGATTCAGTATATTCATCTCCGGCATATGGTGATGAAAAAATATTTATTGGTTCTACTGACGGCAATTTATATGCAATAAATGAAAGCAATGGATCTTTAGTTTGGAAGGCAGACTTAAACAATAAAGTCTTTAGCTCTCCAACTATTGATGAACATGACAATAATGTTTTTATAGGATCTGATGAAGGAAATTTAACATGTCTTGATATTCGTGACGGAACTGTTAAATGGAGTCATTCCGTAGGTTCTCCTGTTCAATCAACTCCGGCACTGAAAGAAAATTTGGTTGCATTTACAAGCAATGGCGGTAGTGCTTATGTTTTAAATAAATATACGGGACTTGAAGAATTCAGTTATAATCCAGGAACTATTTTATTTAACTCTCCAATCACATCTTCACCTGTAATTAATGGAAATAGTTTATTCATATCAGGAAATGATGGATATGTATATTCTTTAAATATAGATAAGCATGAAGTTCCAGCTTCAGTATTTCTGTATTATTCAATAGCTGTTTTATGTATAATACTTGTTGTTGCAATTGTGGTAATAAAAAAATTTAGAAAATAATTAGGCATTAGTCTAATTATATTTTATTTTTTTAAAATCTTTTTAAAAAATGCTTATCTGTGATATATACTATCTTTTTTGATTAAATTAATTATACGATAAGTATTTAATTAAATAAAATTAATTATATAAATATACCTAATGGAGATTTTTTAGATGTATGATATCGATACCTTAAATAAGAAATATATGAATCTTTCTGATGAGATTTATATTTTTGATACAACTTTAAGGGATGGAGAGCAGACACCTGGTGTTGCTCTTACAGTAGATGAAAAGATTCAAATCGCTCAAAAACTCAATAACTTGGGTGTAGATAAAATTGAAGCCGGTTTTCCAGCTGCTTCTTTGGGTGAATTCGAAGCTACCAAAGAGATTAAATCTTTGGATTTTGATTCAACTGTTGTAGGATTGGCACGTTCTGTCAAAAGTGACATTGATTCAGTATTGGATGCTGATTTAGATTATATTCATACTTTTATTGGAACATCTCCGTTGCATAGAGACTATAAATTAAAAATGTCTAAAGAAACTATTATTTCAACTGCGGTAGGTGCTGTTGAATATGCTAAGGATCATGGTTTGACTGTAGAATTTTCTGCTGAAGATGCTACTAGAACAGAAAAGGACTTTTTATTTGAATTTTTCAATGAAGTTATTGATGCCGGTGCAGATTTTATTGATATTCCTGATACTGTGGGTATTTTAACACCAATTTTCACCAAGGAATTAATAACTTATGCAAAAAGTAATTTCAGTTGTCCTATAAGTGTTCATTTTCACAATGATTTTGGTTTAGCTACCGCAAATACTCTAACAGCAATTGAATGTGGCGCTAATCAGGCTCATGTAACAGTAAATGGTATTGGTGAGCGTACTGGAAACACATCACTAGAAGAACTTGTTATTATTCTTTATTCTGCTTATGGAATAGATTTAAAAATCAATAACTCACAATTATATAGTCTATCTGATTTTGTCGGTAGATTGACTGGTATTAAAATGCCAGTAAATAAACCAATTGTTGGGGATAATGCATTTGCCCACGAATCAGGTATTCATGTTCATGGTATTTTAAATAATTCATCTACTTATGAACCCATTTCACCAGAATTAGTGGGTCATTCAAGAAAAATTATTTTAGGAAAGCATACGGGTGCAAATGCTTTAAAATCTAAATTACATGATTATCACATAGAATTAAATGATGAACAATTTGAAAAGGTTTTTTCTCAAATTAAATCTTTAGGTGATAAAGGTAAGTGTGTTACTGATGACGATTTGAAAGCTATTGCTTTAACTGAATTAAGTTCCGCTCGTGAAACTCCTATTAAATTAAAAGGATTGGGATTATTATCTGGTGCAATTGTTTCTCCAACTGCCACCGTTAAATTAGAAATTAATGGTGTAGAAAAAGAAACTTCCAATACGGGAGTTGGGCCTGTTGATGCAGCTTTAAATGCAATTCGTGAACTGATTCAAGATACAATGCATATTGAACTTGAAGAATATAATCTTGAAGCTATTAACGGTGGTACTGATGCTTTGGCTGATGTATTTGTAATATCTTCAGATAATGAAGGAAATAAATCAACTGGCAGGGCTATTGACGATGATATTGTAATGGCCAGTATATTGGCTGTTTTAGACTCAATCAACAAATTATTATTAATGAAAAAAACTGAGGAAGAATTAAATTTATAAATTTATTAACATTAGGAGCATAAAAACATGGAAGAAAATACAATTTTCATTGGAAATAAACCAGTAATGAATTACGTTTTGGCTGTTGTAACACAATTCAACGAATATGACTCTGTAACTCTAAGGGCTAGAGGAAAAGCTATTAGCCGTGCAGTCGACACTGCTGAAATTGTAAGAAACAGTTTTGTTCAGGAAGCTGATGTTGCTGATATTCAAATTTCAACAGAAGAAGTTGAAAACTACAATAATGAAAAAACTAATGTTTCCATTATTGAAATCAGATTAGTAAAATAGTTAATCAAACTTTTTCAATACTTTATATTCAAATAGGTATTTTGATAGTTTGATGTTGGAAGTGCCTTTTCCAAAGGCTTCTACTTTTCCCTTTTTTATTGATTTTAAAACGCTGTCTATGTCCTTTTCACAATCTATTTTTGAATAGCAGTCACCTACGAACTTAAAGTAATGTGCATCGCTTGCACCAAGTGAAGGTAAATTTTCATTTTTTGATAGATTTTTTGCTTTATTATTGCAATATCCTACTATAAATCTCGCATTTTTTGTTTCTATTGCATCAATTTTTAAATCTTTATAATCCGCTTTGCACAATAGGCCATGCCTGTAAAAACAGTATGGATGAGGTATTATTGCAAGCGCACTCTGGTCATGAATCAGGTCTATAGTTTCTGCTGCAGGAAGGTCCCTATCGATTTTTTCTTCACATCCAAATCCTAAAATATGTCCTTCAATGGAAGATATCTCAATTGATGGAATTACAAGCAAATCATCTTTTTTTGTTAATCTTCTTGCTTCTTTAGATCCATCGACAGTATTATGATCGCTTATTGCAATTATATCAATATTTCTGCTTTTAGCTACTTTAAAAATATCTTTCAATTTGGATTTAGAGTCCGGTGAATATTCGCTGTGAATATGTGAATCCATCTTATACATTGTATGCCTCAAGAGTTTTTATTAAACCTACAGTTCCTGTCATCATCACATCCCCTCCTGGGCATGCATGATGCCAGTCTAGATTTGTCTTTTCGATTAGTTCACGTTTTGGGCCACTTACTATGATTTTTTCTATTTTTGAAATTGGATTTATTACATGTGCACCGTGGCCGTGATCGTTATAGACTTCTTCGTTTGTTATCACTCCATCCGCTAGGCGTTTTAGATAATTTTCCAGGCTTTCATGTGTTAGGGATGATGTGTGATGTTCAAATATTCCTTGAATTTTACCGTTTTCTATTGATGCTGCTGTAGTGTGGCCATTACCTATATCAATAGCAATAAAACTGTTTAATGTGGATGCTATTTCATCGTAGCACATTCCAGCTATTGATGCAAATTTTGTGTCCATTAATAAAGGCTGAATGTCTATTCCTTCGCTTGCTATTGATCTTTCCACTGCTTTCATTCTTGTGTAGTAATCTGGAACATTTCCTTTAAATGCAAATTCTTCTGGTTTTATAGGTTTTTCTAGTTTTTGACGGAATTTTTCAAATCTAAAATCTCTGTCTCCCATGTTTTCATTGTATCCATGGTCTTGTACGGCTATTGCAATTTCATCAAAATCGAATTCCAAATCATATCCAAGAAGGAATTTTGATAATTTTGTAATGTTGATATCTCCAAGTGTAATTTTACTGTAATCCTTATATTCTTTTTCAGGAGAAGCTATTTCTATTCCTAATGCTTCAACTTGTGATATTTTATCTCTTATTGTTTTTGCGGGAGTTTCTTCCATTACAACATTATATCCTTTTTCCATATGTTCCTGTAATGTTTTTTTGATTTTTCCTCCACCCATTATTTCACCGTCAAAGTAAATATTGTTTTCAATTTCCCTTATTTTTTGAGAAATCAATAAATGTGGGGACGGTAGAACTAGTTTAATGGAGTTTTCAAGTTCTTTTTCATCATCATATATCATGATATCTTGGGTTCCGGTACCTACATCAATAGCTAAAATTCTCATGATGACTTTTTTATTTTTCATTTTATTAATATATTAATAGTACAATTATGTACAACAAAGTTTTAAATAGTACATTATAATAATATATTATCATGAATTATAAGATTACTTTAGATTCTGATGAAGTGCCAAAGCAATGGTATAATATTCTTGCTGATTTACCTACTCCACTTCCGGAACCAAAAAACAGTGAGGGAAAAAATCAAATTGCAGATTTGCAAAAAGCTTTTACCAAAGCAGGATTAGAACAAGAATTTGCAACTGACAGATATATTAAAATTCCTCAGGAAGTACGTGAACTTTATATGCAAATGGGAAGGCCTTCTCCTTTATATAGGGCCACTAGGCTTGAAAAATTCTTAAATACTCCCGCTAAAATTTATTACAAAAGAGAGGATACTTCTCCTACTGGATCACATAAATTGAATTCAGCCATTCCACAAGCATATTTTGCTAAAAAAGAAGGTGTTGAAAGATTAACTACTGAAACTGGTGCAGGTCAATGGGGAACTGCTTTATCATTAGCTTGTAATATGCTTGATATTGAATGTACTGTTTATATGGTTAAAGTCTCATTTAACCAAAAGCCTGACAGGAAAAACATTATGAACATCTATAATGGTAATGTCTTTGCTTCACCAAGTGAAAATACTGAAATTGGTCGACAAATCTTAAAAGAAAATCCAGATCATCCTGGATCTTTAGGTGTAGCTATTTCTGAAGCTATGGAAGAAGCACTTCTTAATGAAAATGTTAAATATTCCTTGGGCAGTGTTTTAAATCATGTAATGTTACACCAAACTATCATTGGTCAGGAATTAAAAGCACAGCTTGAAAAAGCTGAAGAAGAGCCTGATGTAATGATTGCTTGTGCTGGTGGTGGAAGTAATTTAGCTGGATCTTTGTTCCCATTCATTAAAGATAAAATAGATGGTAACTCTGATACAGAGTTTATTGCTGTTGAACCTAGTGCTTGTCCTACTTTAACTGAAGGTAGCTATGACTATGACTTTGGCGATGTTAATGGCTTTACTCCAATGCTTAAGATGTTTACTCTTGGTCATGACTTTGTAGCTCCATCTGTTCATGCTGGAGGATTAAGATATCATGGTATGTCTCCTATAGTTTCACTTTTAACTAAAGAAGGCTACATTTCCCCTAGGGCAGTCCATCAAAAAGATGTATTTGATGCAGGAATTACCTTTGCTCGCTGTGAAGGAATTGTTCCAGCACCTGAAACTACTCATGCTATTAGGGCTACAATTGATGAAGCACTTAAATGTAAACAGACTGGTGAAGAAAAAACTATTGTCATGAACTTTTCAGGTCATGGAATGTTAGACTTAAAAGGATATGCTTCATACTTTGAAGGTACAATGCAAAATGCAAAATAGAGTGATTTTCACTCTTTTATTTTTTTACTTTTTTTGTTATAAGTAATAACTTATAACTTATAACTATTATTTTTTCTCTAACTTATCACTTATAACTAATAACTTATTTGTGAAAACAAATACTTTATAAGGTTGAAGTTATAAAATATAACTTAATAGTTAAAACTTAAAAATTTTAACTTATTTGTAATAACTTAAATGTTAAAAGTTATTTCATATAACTTATTCATGTTAACTTAAAATTTATCACTTTTAAGTTTGAAGGTTTAACTTATACAATATAAGTTATTTCTTCTTCCTTAGAAGTTAAAACTTAAAAATTCGAAGTTATTCATGTTAACTTATAATTTATCTCATTTAAGTTATCAGGTGTAAGTTTTTTCTTATGCCTTTTAACTTAAAAGTCAAATTAACTTATAATTTATCTCAGTTAAAGGGTGTAACTTTTCAGTTATACCTTTTAACGAAAACTTATGTTAACTTATAATTTATCTCATTTAAGTTAGAAGGTGTGATGTTTTAGTTATACCTTTTAACTTAAAATCGTTAATTAGGAGAATTATTGATGAGTGAAGTAATAGCAGTAATGAATCAAAAGGGTGGATGTGGAAAAACAACTACTGTAGTTAATACCGCAACATCTTTAGCTGTGATGGGAAAATCAGTTTTAGTAGTGGATATGGATCCTCAAGCAAATGCAACAACCAGTTTTGGTATTGATAAAAATGAGTTAGAAAATACAATTTATGATGCAATCATAGGGGATATTAATGTTAAAAAAGCTACAATTCCTACATTTATAAAAAACTTATTCATTATACCTAGCAACATCTCATTAAGTGGTGCTGGTGTTGAGCTATCTCAAAAAGAAAATTATCATATTATCTTAAAAGAAACACTTAATGATGTAATGCCGTTATTTGACTACATATTCATTGATTTACCTCCTTCATTAGGTGTTTTAACTGTTAATGCATTAGTCGCCTCAGATAGTGTATTGATTCCTATTCAAGCCGAATATTATGCACTTGAAGGGGTTGCTGATTTAATTAATACTATTAAACTTGTAGAACAAAGACTTAAAAGTCCTACTCCAATTAAAGGTATTTTACTTACTTTATATGATAAAAGAACAAGATTGAGTAGGGATGTTCACAAAGAACTTAAAAATTACTTTGGTAAAAGCAATCTGTTGTTTAAAACTATTATACCAAGAAATATCAGATTGGCTGAAGCACCAAGTTTTGGAAAACCATGTTTAATATATGATCCAGAAAGTACTGGAACTAAAGCTTATTTAAAATTAGCAAAAGAAATTTTAGAAAGAGACGGAAGTGATTAAAATGGCTCGTGGGCTTGGTAAAGGATTAAATTCTTTAATACCTGAGATTTATGATGAGGATTTTGACAGTAATTCTGCTCAATCATTAGAGGATATTTTGAATGAACAATCTAGTGAAGAATCTACTGTTGAAGAAAAAAATGAAGAAATCTTGGATGAAAATTCTGAAGAAAAAATAAGTGAAGATTCAGATGATTTAGAAGAAATAAGTGAAGATACTGTTGATGAAGAAGAATCTGATGTAGAGGATGTTGTTGATGATGATAGACAGGAAGACGAAGAAGAACATAAATCAGAAGAAACGACAAATGAAGAAATCCAAGAAGAAAGCCCTTTGGATATTAGAGAATCCGAAGATGTATCTGGCGATGAAAGCGATAAAGACAGTTTACCAAATCCACAAGAAATCAAAAGACAGGAAAATATAGCTGAAGTATTGGGCATTGTTGATAAAAATCCAAGGATTACTTTATGGTCATCAAGATCTGCTGCAGTATTCAGGTATTTAAGAAAAACAGAGCCAGAATTTAGTATTAGTCGTGAAGCATCAATATTGATTGATGAAGCCGTATCTAAAAAATATCCTGAAATTTGGGATTTGTTTGAAGATTTAAAATAGTTATTGAAAATTCTCTAATAAACTTTGATAAGCCCCGTCTATTTTAATATACTTTTCAGCCCTATCTACAACCACACCTAATTTTTTTAATTCATTTTTGTTTTTGAAAGGTATTTTTTTTCTAATAGAAATTATTTTTCTAGCAGATTTTATACCGATACCAGGTACTCGTATCAATTCAACAAATGGTGCTGAGTTAATTTCTACAGGAAATATATTCATATTTTCTGCAGCTAAAATCTTAGGATCTTGAGTTAATGACAATTGATTATTTTCATTAAATACAAGTTCATTAAGTTTAAAATGATAATCATTCAATAAACTATCGGCGTTATATAATTTTGCAGTTCTATTTGTACTGCAAGCTTCTTTATTTTCGAAATCTGTCTCTTGTATTGGTGAGAATGCGGAGAAATATGTACGTTTTAATTTGGTTTTATTGTATATCTTTTCCATTCTATGTAAAATTTCCCTATCACTTTCATCATTCGCACCGACAATCAATTGTGTTGTATGGGTAGAGTTTGGATATGTTGTACTTTTACCATGTAAACTGTCAATCCAGTGCAATCTTTTTAATATATCCTTATTATAATCTTTTGTAGATGACAGTTCGGCAAGACCTGATGGTGTAGCAGCTTCAATATTAATACTGACTCTATTAGCAAGTGCCATAGCTCTTTTAATAGAATCTTTGGAAGCTCCCGGAACAATTTTTAAATGTATATAATCATCATATCCATAAACTTTTCTTAAGATTCTAATAGTTTCTATTGTTTTTTCCATTGTGATATCTTCATCTCTATCAACACCTGAACTTAAAAACAAACCGTTTACAATTCCTCTATTATAATAATTAAGAAATGCCTTTGCTAGTTCTTCAGGTGCAAGTTCAAGTCTTGTAAAATTTCTTTTGGACTGGTTAATGCAGTACTTGCAGTCATTTTTACACTTATTAGTTAAAAGTGTTTTGAAAAGTGGAATTTTACAACCATTATGTCCTGTTGCTTCATAAATTCCAGGTAAATTAACTTGAGAGCTCTTGTTATGATTTACATAATCACATAAATCATACTGCGCAGAATCAGTTAATATTTTCATCTTCTCTAAAGTACTCATAGTATAATATTTATATTTTATAGTATATTTAATTTATATATGATTTTTTTATATGTTTCAATTTAAAATATTATTTCTAATGGCTTTAATTTTAATTCCATCCTTACTTTTGATGTTTTTTACATATATTATAGATTTTTTTTTCTAAGATTTTTTCTGTTTGTTCGTTTTCTGTCAAACAATTTTTTTTATTCTTGAATCCTATTTTATATAACTTTGTTATAATTTTATCATGTTTATTTTTTTAAATTTTCTAAACAGTCCTATAAAAACTATCAAATAGATATACAATGATTAATTTCTTTGAAATTCATGCTTTGACTGTATACCTTTATATATGATGAAAAATAACATAACTGTGGCTATTGAAAATATGATAGCTAAGTTTAGGAAAAAAATTATTATACTAATATATTTACTTTGGTGATTTTGATGATAAAAAAATTCATGATTATTATATTATTTGCATTTTTCATGATCTCAGCAGTTTCTGCTAGTGAGATTGATGAAGCAGTATTTAGTGATCATGCTGAAGTTAAAATTCAAGAGTTCGCTAAAGTTAACCAAATTGATGTTGGAGAAGAAATTACAGTTGATGACATTGTTGAAGATGATGTTGTCATTGGGGAGGATAATCATGCTCCAACCAAATATAATCAAGAGTATAATGATTGTATAATTAATAATCCTGAAAGTTATAACGAAATTGAAAATAATCAATATAATTATACTAATATTAAGGCTTTGATAGTTGAAACTTGGGATAATGATACGAATTTAGATTTACATGATTCAATTGTTTCTGTTCATATTTTTAATGATTTCTTAGATAATTTTGAAGTTATTTGTTGTATGAAACTTGATTCAAGTTTTAAAATTATTCATTTTAGTCATGATTTATCTAACTTTAAAAATGAAATCAATAAGTTTAAGGTATTGACTCATGAAGATCTCATATTTTATAATAATTATTATAATGTATTGACTTCTGATGTTGAAAAATGTATTATTTCATCAAGTGATAAATTACATACTAAATTTGCATTTTCAATTGATAATTCTGTCGTTGGTGGTGCAGATAGTTTTATTTATAATATTTTAAATTCTAATTTTTCAAACTTTAACTCATTTTCATTGTCTTTTTTTCAAACATTTTCTAATTTTGCGATAATTTTTAATACTAATTATTATGAATACTTTTTTTCCGAGTAAAGCATGGTGTAATTATGAACAAAAAGATTTTATATGGATTAATATTATTAATAACTTTATCATTAAGCTTAGGAGTTGTTTCTGCAAGTGATAACTTTGCAAATGAAACTATTGGCGTAAGTTTAGAAACTCCCGCTAATGATATTCAATTAGAGGCAAGTGGATTTAATCATGCTTCTGAAATTCAGGGAATTGAAAATACAAATTCAAATTCTTCAAATTCTAATCTATTGGGAGTTTCCAATGAGGATGTTTTAGGTAAAACTATAACTCCGAGTGGAACTACTTTCAAAGATATTCGTGATGCAATAGGTAATTCAACTGACGGAGACATTATTGATTTGGGCGGTCTTACTTACACTGGACTTTCAAATAAAAACCTTGATTCTCAGGGTAAAAATATCACAATACAAAATGGAATCATCGATGGATCAATGCTTAATAATACCGATCAGGTTGATTATTCGAAAATTACCCTTAAAAATATGCATTTTAAAAATTTTAATTATTATATGCCTGGTCAAACACCAAGAATATTTGCATTTTCAAATTCTATTTTAGAAAATGTGAAGTTTTCTAATTGTACTCAATATAATTTTAAAGGATTTTTTGCAAGTTTCAACTTGGTAAATGCTACAAACATGTCATTTGATGGCATTACTTCCGGAACTTGTGTTGCAGATATAAAAAGGTCTACTTTTATTAATGTTAACTTTACTAATTCAAGGGTTACAAATGATACAAAAGAACATGATATTGGACAGTTCACTGTAATGGGTGACAGTACTCTTATTGATTGTAATTTTATTAACACCACTTCCCAGCAGCATGCCGGTGCAATTTGTATGGGAAAAGGAATGAATATTGTAAAAAACACTAACTTTATTAACTGTACTGCATGGGTTGGTGGAGCAATTTATGCACATGGTGACTTTAGCGAAAATAAAAAATTTTTAATTGAAAATTGTACCTTTATTAACTGTTCAGCAGAAGAAGAGGGTGGTGCATTAGGTCTTTCTCACAATAACATGGAGGTTAAAGATTGTAAATTCATAAACAACACCGCTACCAAAGGTGCAGGTATTATGATTGGTGGTATTTACTATCCTGATGCCATTGATGGTGATAATACTCATGGACATAACATAACTATTGATAACTGTTATTTTGAAAACAATATTGCAAGTCTAGAAGGTGGGGCTGTGCACATCAGTGGAGATAACAACACTGTTACCAATTCACAATTCTATTACAATGAAGCTCCTGAAGGCGGTGCTGTACATATCACCGGTGACAATGCAACCGTTATTGATTCTGTCTTTGATGATAACTTAGCACTTGATGGAAAAGGTGCTGCTGTTTATGTAGAAGGAAATTATTCTTCTATAGATAACTCTACTTTCACCAATCACGAATCTGAAAGAGGAACTGTTTATATTATAGGAAACTACTTTAACTGTACTGACTCTGAGTTCATTAACAACACTGCAACCCGTGGTGGTGCTGGATTGTATATGGATGGAGACTATTCTTATGTAAATAATAACTTATTTAATAACAATAATGCTACTGTTCATGGTGGTGCAATTCATACTCACGGCAGCTATATTCAAATCTTGAATTCAGACTTTATTTCAAACCATGCGATTCCTAATCCTGCAGATATTGATCAAGGTTTAGGTGGAGCAATTTATATTAGGGGAGATAATAATAGGATTGCTTTTTCTCATTTCAATTTAAACACTGCTCGTAATGGTTCTGCTGTTTACAATAGGGGAAATAACTTGTCTTTTGAAGATGATGATTTTGAAGAAAATCAGGCATGGAGTTATTTATTACCTACTACCGCAAACCCTGAATTAAGCTATTACAGTGAAACTAACACTGTTAAAGTTGAAATTATTTACATTGGTGGAGATAACATTATCAATGCGATTCACAATGATGGTTCTCCGAAAAATGTGTTTTTTTATAATGTAACCTATGACCATTCCACAGGTAAAAAAACAACCACTGCTGATGAAATTCATCCTAGGGATGGAGTAGAAAACAGTGAAGACGGTAAATGGTTATATCAAGATTCTCGTGAAGATTTACAAACTGTAAATGTTGACATTGTTAACAAAGAGACTGGTGAAGTTGTATACAAAAATCATGACTCCAATTTGTTAGGCTATTCAGTCTATGGTGATACTGGTTCTAAAACTGGTCTTTATGGTAATATTACTGTCTATTTGACTGGTTTAAATCCGGGTAATTACACTGTAAATGCTCTACACCCAGAAGATTTATTATATAAAGAAATTTCTAATTCAACTAAATTCGAAATTATTCCTCTTGCTGATTTAGCAATTGTTAAAGAGGTTTCAAATAAGACTCCTAACTTTGGCGATATAATTACATGGACCCTTAAAGTTACAAACAATGGTCCTAACGATGCAACTGGTGTTTATGTAACTGATTCATTACCTGCTGGATTGATATATCTTGACAGTGACGGTAATTATGACGTGAATACTCATACTTGGACTATAGGTGATTTGGCTGTTGGCAGCACTGTTGTCTTAAATATCAGAACAATTGTAAATATTTCGAATACTACTATTTTGAATGTTGCTGTTGTTGATTCATCTACTTATGACCCTAATAAAACTAATAATGAGGCTAACAATACTACTAAAGCAAATCCTTCTGCTGATTTGAGTGTCGTTAAATTAGTTTCAGATAAAATTATTATTAATGGTGATACTATAACCTGGACTATTATAGTTACTAATAATGGTCCTGATACTGCAGTCAATGCAAAAGCATATGATGTATTGCCTAAAGACTTAATATTTGTAGAATCTGATGGTAATTATGATGCTAATACTCATATTTGGACTATAGGTGATTTAACAAAAGGAGCTTCTGCAACTTTAAAAATCAAAACAATAGTTAACACTACCAATACAAAGATTGTCAACAATGTTCATGTAAACAGTTCTACTCCAGAATCAAATGAATCAAACAACAATGCTTCTAATGATACTGAAGTACTTGTGCCTGGTTTAAATGTGAAAAAAATTACTTTGGATAAGTTAGTTACAGTCGGTAATCAGGTTAAATTTGAAATTGTTGTCACAAATACTGGTAAAACAACTTTAAATAATGTGTTTGTTGAAGAGTCTTCCTATGATGGTTTAACCTTTGATCATGCTCAACATCAAGATCATTGGGTTCAAAGTATTGTAAATGGTAAGAACAGATGGACTTTAAACACATCTTTAGTACCTGAAGAAGTTGCTGGTTTAATAGTTGTATTTAACACTACAAATGTCGGTAACTTTACTAATGTTGTTGTTTCTGGTTCTGATGAGACTGAAAACAAGACTACTAATAATACTACTAAAGTCGTAGAAGGTAAATTGGATGTTAAAAAGATTACTATTAACCCTGTTGTTTTAGTCGGTGACCAAGTCACTTTTGAAATCATTGTTAAAAATATTGGGGAAGTTACATTAAGCAATGTGTTTGTTGAAGAGTCATCCTATGATGGTTTAACATATGATTCATTTGTTAAAAATGGATATTGGACTAATTCTGTTGTAAATGGTAAAAACAGATGGACCTTAAATACTAACTTAGCTCCAAATGAAGCTATTGGATTATTTGTAGTATTTAACACTACTAAAACTGGTAACTTTACTAATGTTGTTGTTGCTGGTTCTGATGAGACTGAAAACAAGACTACTAATAATACTACTAAAGTTGTAGGCGGTAAATTTGATGTTCAAAAAATCACTTTAACTCCTATTGTGCATGTCGGAAACCAAACTTCATTTGAAATCATTGTTAGAAACACTGGTGAAGTTGTTTTGCATGATGTGGTTTTAGAAGAAACTTCATATGACGGTTTAATTTATGATTCATTTGTCAATACTCCTTTATGGACTCATTCAGTTGCAAACGGTAAACATATTTGGACTTTAAACAAAGCATTAAATGTTGATGAAGTCGCTACCTTAATTGTTAACTTTAATACTATTGAAGTTGGTAACTTTACCAATATCGTAACTGTAAATTCCAATGAAACTGGAAATAAAATTGCAAACAATACTACAACTGTTTACAATCAAACTACTCCGGATCCTCAATCCAATAGGACTAAAGAACCTAACATATCTATTCAAAAAATTGCTTTAGATAAAGTTGTAATTATTGGAAATCAGGCAATATTTGAAATTATTGTTACTAATACTGGAAATGTAGTATTGCATGATGTAACTGTTACTGAAGACTCATTCACTGGTTTAATTTATGATTCTTGGTATGATAGCACTGGGTTATGGCAAGAAGACGGAAGATTAAAATGGATTATGAAGTCTCCATTATACACTGGTGAAATTGTTTCATTCTACGTAGTATTCAACACTACCACTACTGGAAGATTCACTAATGTTGTCTCTGTTGATTCCAATGAAACCAACAAAAAATCTGCTAATGATACTGTTGAAGTAATTAAACCTGATTTCGCGGTTGAAAAAATTTCTATTAACAGATCAGTTTTAGTAGGCGAACAAGTAATGTTTGAAATCGTTGTTCATAATTTAGGACAAGTTGACTTAACTAATGTTGTTGTTCGTGAAGATATATTTACTGGTTTAGTCTATGATTCATTCATTGATCATTCAGGTTTATGGGCTAAAAACGGTGATTTGTCATGGAATTTAACTACTCCTTTACGTGCTGGTGAATATGAAGAATTCTTCGTAGTATTCAATACAACCAATGCAGGTAATTTTGTTAATGTTGTTGTTGCAGATTCAAATGAAATTCCAAACAAAACAGACAACGATACCGTTGAAGTATTGAATCCTTCTTTAGATGTTCAAAAAATTACTATTAACAGAACTGTTAATGTCGGCGAACAGGTAATGTTTGAAATCGTTGTCCACAATACTGGAAAGGTTATCTTAAATGATGTGACTGTCAGTGAAAATTCATTTTACGGCTTAACATATGACTCTTTCATTGACTATTATGATGTATGGACTAAAAACAGTGACTTGTCATGGACATTAAACGCTCCATTGTATGCTGGTGAGTATTTAAGCTTATTTGTAGTATTCAACACTACCAAAGCAGGTACATTCACTAATGTTGTTTCAGCTTCAAGTGACAAGACAAAAGATAAACCTGCCGAAAACACTACAACTGTAACAGAAAATCCTAAAACTCCAATGGCTGATTTAGCTATTGCTAAAGTAATCTATTCTCAAGAGGGCAATAAAATAATCTGGGGAATTTATGTCGTAAACCAAGGTCCGGATAAAGCAGTAAATACAAGAGTTACCGATGTATTGCCGAAAACATTAAAATATGTTAATTCAGTAGTATCAAAAGGAACTTATGACTTAAACACAGGAGTATGGTTTATTGGTGATATGGAAAACGGTGAAGAAGCAACAATGATAATTGAAACAATCGCTTTAACAACTGGTTTAATTACCAACGAAGCAAATGTAACCAGTGACACTTTCGATCCAGACATGAGCAACAACTATGACAATGAATCTGTAACAGTTAACGATGTACCTGAAACTCCTCAACAGCCTAAAGAAAATGTTGGGCCAGTTCATGTAACTCCAGCTACAGGTAATCCATTAGTTATGGTATTACTTGCATTGATTGCTTTGGGAACTGGTGCTTTGAGAAGAAGAAAATAAACATTTATGGGGAATGTATTTTCCCTACTTTTTTTTATTTTAAATTTTCGATTAGATTATATAAATTTATATAATTTAAAAATCTATTTTATACTATCTATTGAATAGTTTGTAATTATCTTTCTATTAAATAGTATATGTTTTCGCTTTATATTACAATGACTTAAATCGAATTAAAATAACAAAAATTATAGTTTTGTCTATAATTATATTGGATATTATGTTAATTGTATTATCCACGAAACGCATAGTATCATTAGAATAAGGGTAAATAAATCATTTATAATCTTTTATGATCGTATTAACGGTTAAATTTGGTTTTATGTTGGTTATAATTTATAATCTTATAATTAATGATTATTTATTCTTTTTATTAATGGTATTGAATAACTAATTTTATTTTACAATAGATTTTTCTAATTGATATTTTTTATACTCTTATTTTCTTATCAAATAGATTTAAAAGTGTTATTTTCTATTAGGAACGCTAATTTAATATAATGTTTATATATGAGGAAAAATTAAGTAATAATTGTTATTTTAATTTCGATTTGACTAATGTTTATTGTATTATAACAGCCGATAATAATTAGTTTACTATTTTTTTAAAAGGTAATATGGACTGTCAAGCACATAACTTTAAAATTAAATTTTATTGTTATTGAGTGGATTGAGACAAGATTGTATTAGTAATTTTATGCAGTTTTTTATTCATAAATTTAAACTGCAATTCAATATTTCTATTATCATATTGTCCATATCAAAAAATATCTTTGGTGAGATTTAATGAATAAAATAATGAAAATCATTATTGCATGTTTGATGTTAATAATTATTTTCTCTATAGGATCGGTTTCTGCAGAAGAAATCGTTGACAGCGATTTCACTGATGTTTCGCAGATATCAGGTGAAGTTGCTACTGTGGAGGATAATCAGATTATAAATGATGTCAATCAGGAAATTGTTTATTCCAATTACAGTAATAATGAAAAAAGTCAGGTTCCTATTTCAAGTGGTGAAGTAGGTGAAAATCTAAGAGAAAATCTATTGGGATTAAGTTTGGATGAAGAGAATGCTCTTCAATATGGAGATATAATAACTTTCAGCGGAGATCATTTCAGAGACCTTCGTGATGCTATAGAGAAAGCTGAAGACGGAGACACTATCGATTTAGAGGGAAAAACTATTATTGCAGATTCTATGGGTGGTAATTCAAGATTAACTACTCATAAGCATTTGACCTTTATTAATGGTGTTATAAATTCAGCTAATGTAACCACTATTTCTGCCGGAATGCGTAGTGAATTTTATAACTGTATTTTTGAAAATGTGACTTTTATCAATTATAGGGAAGCTTATACATATGGAATGATTATATCCGATTGTGAATTAAGGCATGTTACTTTTCAAAATTTCACCGTCGATGTAGCCGGATTTGTAGTAAGAAGATGTAATTTAACTGATGTTAATTTTACTGAATGTCATTCTTTGCTGGAAGAAGATGAAGATGATTATGAAACTGGTGCTATGATAGTAGCATATAATTCTAACTTTGATAACTGTAACTTTGTAAACTGTACTACTAACAGACACTCCGGTGCGATTTGTATTGCTGGAGAAAATGGTAATGCTGTAAATATTACGAATTCTAATTTTATTAATTGTAGAGCAGGTATTGGTGGAGCAATCTATGTTCATGGTAATGAAGCTATTAATGAAAATTTCCACAGTAACATTATAAACTGTACATTCATCAATAATACTGCAACTGAAAGAGGGGGAGCTATAGGTTCCAGTCAAAATTATTTGGTTGTTGAAAATTGTCTATTTGAGAATAACACTGCAAAGCGGGGATCAGCTTATATGCTTGCAGGTATTGATCATGGTCTGGATGGAATTCCCGAAGGTCATTATAATTCAATAATCAATAGTACCTTTAAAAACAATGTCGGTACCGAAGAGGGTGGAGCAGTCCACATCACAGGTAATAATAACAAAGCAATAAACTGTACTTTTTTGGATAATTATGCAACCGAAGGAAATGGTTCAGCTATTTATGTTCATGGTAATAATTCATCAGTCATTGATTCAGAATTCTATCATCATGAATGTTCAAGAGGTACTGTTTATATTATAGGTGACAATACAATAATAGATAATTCAATATTTGAAAATAATACTGCATCAAGAGGTGGAGCAGGTGTTTATGTTGATGGAAATAATACTTTAATCAGTAATTCTATTTTTAACAACAATAGTGCTGTTTACCATGGGGGTGCTCTTCATTCTCATGGGGATAATCTTACAATAACAAATTCTAACTTTACTTCAAATACAGCTATTGCCTCTACAGATGACATTGAGCAGGGTTTAGGTGGTGCTATTTTTATTAAAGGAGATAATTCAGATATTTCATTTTCATTTTTTGAAAACAATGTTGCACGTAACGGGTCAGCGATATATAACAGGGGACAAAACTTAACAATTGAAGATGACACATTCATTGAAAATCAGGCATGGAGTTATCTTATCACTGGAATAACAAATGATAAACGTTTCTATTATGACCCTGAAGCTAATGTAACTATTGATGTTACTCATATGGGTGGAGACAATATTATCAATGCTATCTATAATGACGGAAGTCCGAATAATATTTTCTTTAAAAATGTGACCTATGAACTTTCTCTTAATAACAGAACTAATTCAGGGCCTGATTTAGTTAATCCGGTTGATGGTGTTGAAAAAAGTGAAGGCGGTACTCTTGTTTATCAGGATTCTCGTGAAGACAATCAAAACATTACAATTGTCGTTACTCATATGGAAAGCGGAAAGGTTGTAATCAATGTTACTTCCAAAACAGGTATTTTAGGTAATTTAACTGTCTCTAAAAAAGGTCTTCTTCCGGGAAATTACTCTGTAAATGTCACTCACATTGAAGACGGATTGTATAAATTTATTACAAATATGACTTACTTTGAAATTTTGCCGGTGGCTGATTTGGCTGTTGAAAAATTGGTTTCAAATAAAACATGTAATCTGGGTGATGAAATTATCTGGACTATTAAGGTTACAAATAATGGTCCAAATAATGTAACTGATGCTTATGTGATTGATAAGCTGCCTGATGGATTAATATTCAATGGTGCTGATGGTAAATATGATGAAACTACTGGAAGATGGGACATTGGTACATTAAATGTTGATGATGTTAAAATTTTAGCAATTAAAACTATAGTAAATATTACTAATACCACTTTTGTGAATGTTGCAACCATAAACAGCAGCACTTATGATCCAAATCAAACAAATAATGTCGCTAACAACACTACAAAATCTAATTCCATTGCTGATTTAAGTGTAGTCAAATTAGTTTCCCAAAAGATATCTGTTATTGGAGATACAATTACCTGGACTATTAAGGTTACTAACAATGGCCCAGATACTGCTGTAAATGCATATGCAATTGATGTTCTTCCTTCAGATATAGCATATGTAAGTGATGATTCAAACGGTAAATATAATTCAAATAATGGAAGATGGGATATTGGTAATTTAAAAAAAGGAGATTCAGCCACTTTAAACATTGTAACAAAAATCACTAATGACATGACCACTGTTGTCAATAATGTTTTTGTAAACTCCAGCACTCCCGATTCCAACATGACCAATAATAATGCTTCAAACGATACAAGAGTTCTTGAATCCAATTTCATTGTTGAAAAAAATACAATTACTCCTATAGTATCTGTAGGCGAACAGGTAAAATTCCAAATTGTGGTTAGAAACACAGGTTTAACTAATTTAACAAATGTATTCGTGGAAGAATATTCTTATGATGGTTTAGAATTTGATCATGCCTTAAATCAGTCTCTTTGGACTCATTCAATTGTGGATGGAAAGAATAGATGGACTTTAAAAGACATATTGTGCATTAACCAGGTTACATTATTGACTGTAGTCTTTAATACTACAAAAGTTGGTAATTTCACTAATGTTGTTGTTGCTGGTTCTGATGAGACTGAAAACAAGACTACTAATAATACTACTAAAGTCGTAGAAGGTAAATTGGATGTTAAAAAGATTACTATTAACCCTGTTGTTTTAGTCGGTGACCAAGTTACCTTTGAAATTCTTGTTAAAAACATTGGAGAAGTTACTTTAAGTAATGTATTTGTTGAAGAGTCATCTTACACTGGTTTAACATATGATTCATTTGTTAAAAATGGATATTGGACTAATTCTGTTGTAAATGGTAAAAACAGATGGACCTTAAATACTAACTTAGCTCCAAATGAAGCTATTGGATTATTTGTAGTATTTAACACTACTAAAACTGGTAACTTTACTAATGTTGTTGTTGCTGGTTCTGATGAGACTGAAAACAAGACTACTAATAATACTACTAAAGTTGTAGGCGGTAAATTTGATGTTCAAAAAATCACTTTAACTCCTATGGTGCATGTCGGAAACCAAACTTCATTTGAAATCATTGTTAGAAACACTGGTGAAGTTGTTTTGCATGATGTGGTTTTAGAAGAAACTTCATACAATGGGTTAATTTATGATTCATTTGTAAATACTCCTTTATGGACTCATTCTGTTGTTAATAATAAACATATATGGACTTTAAACAAAGCATTGAATCTTAATGAAGTAGCTACTTTAATTGTTAACTTCAATACTACTGGAGTTGGTAACTTTACTAATGTAGTAACTGTAAATTCCAATGAAACCGGCAATAAAGTTGCAAACAATACTACAACTGTTTACAATCAAACTACTCCGGATCCTGAATCCAATAAGACTAAAAACCCAAACATCGAAATTGTAAAGGTTGCTTTGGATAAAGTTGTAATCATTGGTAATCAGGCTGTATTTGAAATCGTTGTTACCAATACTGGAAATGTAGTATTGCACGATGTAACTGTAAGTGAAGATTCGTTTACTGGTTTAGTATATGACAGATGGTATGATTACAGCGGATTATGGAATGAAAATGGACAATTAAAATGGATAATGAACTCTCCATTATACACTGGTGAAATTGTTTCATTCTACGTAGTATTCAACACTACCACTACTGGAAGATTCACTAATGTTGTCTCTGTTGATTCCAATGAAACCAACAAAAAATCTGCTAATGATACTGTTGAAGTAATTAAACCTGATTTCGCGGTTGAAAAAATTTCTATTAACAGATCAGTTTTAGTTGGCGAACAGGTGATGTTTGAAATCGTTGTTCACAACTTAGGACAAGTAGATTTAACTAATGTTGTTGTTCGTGAAGATATATTTACTGGTTTAGTCTATGATTCATTCATTGATCATTCAGGTTTATGGGCTAAAAACGGTGATTTGTCATGGAATTTAACTACTCCTTTACGTGCTGGTGAATATGAAGGATTCTTTGTAGTATTTAATACTACTGCTGCAGGTAATTTTGTTAATGTTGTTGTTGCTGATTCAAATGAAATTCCAAACAAAACAGACAACGATACCGTTGAAGTATTGAATCCTTCTTTGGATGTTCAAAAAATTACTATTAACAGAACTGTTAATGTCGGCGAACAGGTAATGTTTGAAATCGTTGTCCACAATACTGGAAAGGTTATCTTAAATGATGTGACTGTCAGTGAAAATTCATTTGATGGATTAACTTATGATTCATTTATTGATTACTATGGTGTATGGACTAAAAACGGTGATTTGTCATGGACTTTAAATGCTCCATTATATGCTGGTGAGTATTTAAGCTTATTTGTAGTATTCAACACTACCAAAGCAGGTACATTCACTAATGTTGTTTCAGCTTCAAGTGATAAAACAAAAGATAAACCTGCTCAAAACACTACTACAGTAATAGAAAATCCTAAAACTCCAATGGCTGACTTGGCTATCGCTAAAGTAGTTTATGCAACCGATGGAAATAAAGTAACCTGGGGTCTTTATGTTGTAAATAATGGTCCAGATAAAGCAGTAAATGCAAGAGTTATTGATGTATTACCAAAAACTTTACAATACATTAGCTCAGTTGTATCAAAAGGATATTATGATGTAAACACTGGCTTATGGTTTATTGGTGATATGGAAAACGGTGAAGAAGCAACAATGATAATTGAAACAATCGCTTTAACAACTGGTAAAATCACAAACGAAGCTAATGTAACCAGTGACACATTAGATCCTGACATGAGCAACAACTACGACAATGAAACCGTTGTTATTAATGAGGTACCTGAAACTCCTAAACAACCTAAAGTTGAGCCAGTTAATGCAACTCCAGCCACAGGTAATCCATTAATCATGATTTTACTAGCATTAATTGCTTTAGGAATTGGAACTATAAGAAGAAAATGATAATTTACTGGGAAAAATTAATTTCCCAGCATTTTTTATTTTTACATGTAGATAATCTATTTCAATATAACTAAGTTTTTAATTCTACTTTTATTATATGGTAGTTACTTTTAATAATTTTAAAGATTTTCTTTATACTATTAAAATAATTCATCGTTTATTCAATTAGGGTGATGGTAATTTTTTTGAAAAAATATAATGTAAAAGAAATTTAATTTAAAATTTCTTTCATGTGCTCAACACGCTTGTCTACTAAAGCTTTTGTTCCTACATCGCTTCTGTGGTATACATTACCTTTAACATGTTCACATGCTTTTTCAGCTATTTTTTCGGCTTCAGTAATGCTTTCACCACTAGCGACTATACCGAGAGCTCTGGAACCTGATAGGCGAATTCCATCTTCTTCAAGACTGACTGCAGCATAAAATACTTTTGCGCCCATACCTTCAATAGCTTCTTCGTCAACTTCAATGACTTCACCTGCATGTTCTGTTTCTGGGTATCCGTCAGGTACGATGTATTTGCACACGCTTGCCTTATCTTCAAATTCCACTTCACCTAAGGTGCCGTCAACAATGTCTTTACAAACATCAACCAATGGAGTTTTAAGTAAAGGTAATACATTCATAGCTTCCGGATCTCCAAATCTTGCATTGTATTCAATCAAACGTGGACCGTCAGCAGTTAACATAAATTGGCCATATAAGATACCTTTGTATGGTTCAGCTTCTTCAGCTATAGCCTTAATAGTATCTTTCATTATTTTTACTGCACTATCATAATCATCCTGGGTTAAAAATGGTAGGAGTCCGTTTGAATCTGAGTATGAACCCATTCCTCCGGTAATTGCACCTTTGTCTCCTTCAAATGCATGAGGATGGTCTTGTGCTGCAGGCATTGGGGCCAAGTGTTGGCCATCACAGAATGCCTGTATGGTAAACTCTTCACCGATTACTCTTTCTTCAATAATTACCTGTGCAAATCCACCCATTGCATTGTCAATAACTTCTTTTGAATATTCTTTTGCTTCATTGTTATCTTTGAGGTGGTCTCCAACGATTTTAACTCCTTTTCCACCGGTCAATCCTACAGGCTTGACTACAACATCACGGTCAAAATCGTCTAAAAATGCACTTAAATCATCGTAATTATCGAATACTCTGTAGATTAAAGATCCGTCAATTTCATAGTCTTCAAATAATTTTCTCATGAATGACTTATCGGTTTCGATTCTTGCCGCACTTTTGCAAGGTCCTACACATTTGATTCCATTCTTTTCAAGTTCATCAACGATTCCTTTTTCAAGAGGAGCTTCCGGACCGATAAATGCAATTTCAATATCGTTTTCTTTAGCGAATTGAGCTACTTTTTCAACTTCTCCCTCATCGCCTTGCTTAAACTCTGCAATTTTACTCATTCCAGGGTTTACTTTACTCATATAACAGTATAACTCAACATCATCCTTTAAAGCATCTGCTATGGCATGCTCACGAGCACCTGTTCCAACAACTAAGACTTTCATAATAAAATTCTCCTTATTTATAGACTATATTTTTAAAAATATTTAAATACTAACACTTGCATATACAAGAGTATAATTGCATATGCAAGAGAGGTAGATTATGGAAAAAAATTCTAATATTGAAATGATTACAGGTGATCCTAAAAAGGCAATTAACAAACTATCACTTCCAATTATTGCCAGCATGTTTTTGATTTTTGCAAACAACATTATTGACAGTATTTGGGTTGCAGGTCTTGGGCCTGAACCTTTGGCCGCACTGGGTTACATTACACCCCTATTCATGATTCTTGTCGGGTTTGGAAATGGTATCGGTGCCGGTGGTAATTCATTGATTTCACGTTACATTGGTGCTGAAGACAGGCATTCAGCAAATAACGCGGCAATACATAACCTGATTTTGAGTGTCATAATATCTATCATAATTTCTATTGTATTCATTTTTTCAATGAAACCGCTGCTCATGATGATGGGTGCTGAGAGCGTAATCGGTTATGCTACAGAGTATGGTTTCATTATATTCGTATGGACATTTGCACTGTTGATGCCACCTATTGTCGGTGGAGCATTCAGGGCAGAAGGAGATATTAAAAGGGCTACAATACCAATAGCTTTAGCAGCTATTATCAACATGGTTTTAGACCCTATTTTCATTTATACATTTAATATGGGGATTGCTGGAGCCGCTTGGGCAACTGCTCTTGGACCGTTCATAAGTCTTCTTTTGATGTTCTACTGGATATTTGTCAAAAGGGATACCTATCTATCGTATAATTTAAAAGACTTTACAAATGACTTTTCAATGTATAAGGATATTTTGGTTGTAGGTATTCCTGCCAGTTTGGAACAGTTGGTGCTTTCCATCTTGACGATATTTGTAAATTATATGCTTACTATCGTATCAGGGTCTGTTGCTGTGGCGGTATATACTGCAGGATGGAGAATAATCAACATCGGTATGCTTCCTGCAATCGGTGTTGGAACAGCAGCAATTTCTGTTGCGGGCGTTGCATTCGGTGCTAAAAAATATGAAAACCTGAGGGTAACTGCAAGATATGCCGTAAAGGTTGCTTTGATTGCATCAATTATTGTGTGTATAATCCTTAATGTGTTCGCAAATCAGATTGCTTTCATATTTTCTTACTCTGAAAACAGTGCACAGCTGGCTCCAGCTATTGCCGGGTTCCTGCAGATTATGTGTCTATTTATATTATATGTACCCTTTGGGGCAAGTGCAGGTAATGTATTTCAGGGTGTCGGTAAAGGAACAATATCATTTCTTTTAACTACATTTCGGGAATTTATCTTGGTTTTAATATTTGCATATCTTTTAGGCTTTGTCTTTAATATGGGAGAGTTTGGAATATACTGTGGAATGCTTTTAGGTGGTGGAATAGGTTCTTTGATATGTTATGCATGCATTGAACTGTACATTAATAGATTGATTAGGAGGAGTGATGCTAATGGAATTTAGTAGAGATTTGCCGACGACTCCATATATTTCTTTGATATACAGATTTCATGCTAAATTTTTAAACAATAAGGTTAAGGATGTTAATATAACTTATGGACTTTATCCTTTTTTAATTGAAATTTATAAGCATGATGGTATAAGTCAGGAAGATTTGGCTAATCTGTTTTATTTAAATGAAAGCACTGTTACTAGAAATCTAAATAAACTTGAAAAAAGAGGATTCATTAAAAGAACACGTGAAAAAGAAAAAATCATATCTCTAACTGATGATGGTGTAGCAATTGCCAAAAAAGTTATGGATTATGATGAAAAATGGGATGATTTGATTAAAAAAGACTTATCTGAAGATGAATATATAAATTTTAAAAAGACTTTAATTAAGGTTTGTGAGGCAATAATATGAATCAAACTATTGAGGATTTAATATCAAGAAGAAGCATACGAAAATTCAAGGATGAACAGATATCTGATGAAGATTTAAATACAATTTTGGAAGCAGGTACTTATGCTCCTACTGGACGCGGTGCACAAAGTCCAAAAATTGTTGTTATTCAAAATCCCGAAACCATTAAAGAATTTTCAGCATGGAACAGAAGTTTCTTTCCAATGGAAGTTCCTGATGATGTAGATCCGTTTTACGGTGGAAAAACTTTGCTGATTGTATTGGCAGACAGTAAACTTCCAACATATGTTGAGGATGGAGCCAGCGTATTGGCTGTATTGGTCAATGCAGCTCATGCAGTTGGTGTTGGGTCATGCTGGATTCATCGTGCAAGGGATGAATTCGCATCTGCCAAAGGAAAATCTTTGTTAAAAGAATGGGGAATTCCAGAAAGCTATGAAGGAATAGGGCATGTTGTATTAGGTTATCCTGATATGGAAATGCCCAAACCGGCTCCAAGAAAGCCTGATTATATTGTTTTTGTAGATTAATTTTTAATCTACAATATATTTTTTTTCAATTATTCCACTATTTTTATTTGGTATTTTCCAGATTTTGTTTGTATTTATTAGAACAAAATTATTATAACTTTGTTATATTTTGAAGATGTCTATTTTTTTAAATTTTTCTAAACAGTTCGACAATAAAATTATCAAATAGATACTTTTTGGTTAATTTATAAGAAATTTATAGTAAAAATGTATACATTTATATATGATGAAAATTAACTATATCTTAAGCTATAAAAATAATATTTCTAATAGCTTGATGGAAAAAATTTCTATAATATATATTGACTTTGGTGATTTCGATGATAAAAAAATTCATGATTATTATATTATTTGCATTTTTCATGATTTCTGCAGTTTCTGCTAGTGAAATTAATGAAACGGCAATTAATGATCTTGCTGAATCTCAAATTCATGAATTCATTGAAGTTAATCAGATTGATATTGGGGAGGAAATAACAATTGATGATATCGTTGAAAAAGATGTTGTCATTGGGGAGGAAAATATTGCTCCAATGAAATCTAATTATGAATATAATGATTCTTATATAATTAACAGTCATGAAAATTATAACGAAATTGAAAATAATCAATATAATAATTCCTATATTGATGCTTTGATTAACGAAAATTTGGATAATGTTACTGTTTTGGAATTAAATAATTCAATAGTTGTTCCTGTCTATATAAGTGATAATATGTTTATGAATCACTTTATTAGTTGTATGGAACTTAACTCAATTTTTGAGACCATTGATTTTGGTGAAGGTTTATCAAAATTCAAAGATGAAATTGATAAGTTTAAAGTATTGACTCATGACGATCTTATATTTTATAATGAATATTATCATATATTGACTCATGATGTTGAAAAAAACATAGTATTATCAGATGATAAACTCCACACTAAATTCATGTTTTCTATAGATAATTCAATCGTGGGTAGTGCAGATTGTTTTATTTATGGTATTTCAAATTCTATTTTTTCAAACTTTAACTCATTTTCATTGTCTTCGTTTCAAACATTTTCTAATTTTGTGCAAATTTTTATAAATATTAATTATTATGAACATGCCTTTTTTCCAAGTAAAACAATCGAATGAATAAAAAAGAGATAATTTTTTAAATATTTTATTAATAAGAAGTTTTAACGTATTAAAATTATTAATTTGACATATCAGGTGATATTTAGTTAAAAGGAAAATTTTATATTTAATCAAATGGTGTAATTATGAACAAGAATATATTTATTTATTTATTATTTGTGCTAGTAATTTTGTCTGCTGCAGTAGGTGCAGTCAGCGCTAGCGAAAACATAACCGAACCTGCACTTTTAAGTGTTGGAGAAGGTTATATTGCTCAAGATGATACTTTAAGCTCATCGATCGAAAGTGTAGACAACAATGAGGAAGTTTTATCCTTATCAAATGAAGAAATTATAGAAGATGATAATGGAACCTTGGCACTATCCAATGAAAAAAGTGTCGAAGATGATAATGAGGCTTTGAGCTTATCTGATGAAGATAATGCTGAAGTTTTACAGTATGGAGAACGTGTGTATACAAAAGAGAAGGGAGCAGATCATGTTCAGTTATCTAATGGATATACAGGATATTGTATAGAAAGGGAAATGACTTTTCCACAAAAAGATACTGAGTATTATACAGCTCCAATAAATACTATAACTCATATTAAAAGACAGGGCGAACGTATTGATAATAAGCTAAGATTGGCTGTTGTCTATTATGGAGACAAGCCAGGATTTGATGAAAAAATCCGTACTAATTATGCATTAAGCTTTTCTCGTACTCAACACTTAATTTGGTATTTAAGTCAATTTGACGATTATAAACCATATGCTTTCAACAATTTGGATCCGCAATTAAAGGATGCCTATGACGATGTTATCAATAAGCATAATAGTGGACAATACTGGATAAATGAGGATTCACATACCTTTAATAATGGTACACATGAAATAACTTATGATTTCTTATATCTCAAATCCACTAGTACCTATCAGTCATTATTTGCCTATAAGAAAACCATAAAAGAAATTCCTCAAACTCCTGAAATCCCTAAACATCCGGGCATGATAGTTGATAAGAAGTCTTTAACACCTAACGTTAAAGTTGGTGAGCAGACTAAGTTCTTGATTACTGTCACAAACACTGGTGATGTTGATTTGAGTAATGTCTTTGTTGAGGAGCAAATTCCTAACGGTTTGACCTATGCTGATTATGAAGATAAATCATCTTGGAGAAAGGACGGTAATACTTTCTATTATAATAATGTTTTAGGTGTTGGTAAATCTGCTAGCTTTACTATTGCATTCAATACTCATATTAATGGTACTTTTGTCAACTGTGTAGTTGCAGGTTCTGATGAAACTGATAATAAGACTACCGAAAACAAGACTACTGTTAAAAAGCCAGGTATGGATGTAAATAAAAAGTCTTTAACTCCTAATGTTAAAGCTGGTGAGCAGACCAAGTTCTTGATTACTGTCTGGAATACTGGTGAGTTGGATTTAGGTAATGTTTTTGTTAAAGAGAACATGCCTGCTGATTTGGAGTATGCTGATTATACTAACAAGAATCTTTGGAGAAAAGAAGGTGACATTTTCTATTATAATAATGTCTTGAGAGTTGGTGAGTCTGCTGATTTCACAATTATTTTCAATACTAACAAGACTGGTAGCTTTACCAATGTTGTTGTTGCAGGATCCAATGAAACTGAAAACAAAACAACTGAAAACAAGACTACTGTTAAAAAGCCAGATATGAAAGTTGAAAAGATTACCCTTGATTCTCTTGTTGTTGTGGGTGAACAGGTAACCTTTGAAATTGTAGTCAGCAATACCGGTCAAACAGATTTATCCAATGTATTCGTTGAAGAATCACAGTATGACGGATTAACATTTGACCATGCAGTGCCAAACAGACACTGGAGTGAATCCGTTGTTAACGGTAAGCACAGATGGACTTTAAATTCCAATTTGCTTGTTGGGGAAAGAATTGCTCTTAACGTAGTCTTCAATACAACCAGAACTGGTACATTTACCAATGTTGTTGTTGCAGGTTCTGATGATACAGAAAATAAGACTACTGAAAACAAAACCAAGGTTATTGAGCCTAAATTGGACGTCGAGAAAATTACTTTAACTCCAATGGTACATGTCGGTGATAATACCTCATTTGAAATTGTTGTTAGAAACAGTGGTGACGTAATATTAACTAATGTATATGTGGAAGAAACTTCATATGAAGGTTTAACCTATGATTCATTTGTAAGAAACAGTGAATGGACTTATTCAACCGTAAACGGCAAACACAGATGGACCTTAAACAAAGAATTACATCCACATGAAGTTTCACAGTTCATTGTCATATTCAAAACAACTGAAGTTGGTACTTTCACTAATGTAGTAACTGCAGGATCAGACAACACTACTGAAAAACCTGCTAGAAACACTACTATTGTTTACAATGAAACTCCTGAAGACCCAATGTCTAACTCAACTAGAAATCCTGATTTGAGCATTGAAAAAATCGCTATAGAAAAACTTTTAACTGTTGGGCAAAAAGCACAATTCGAAATCGTTGTTCATAATACTGGTAATGTTGCATTATCTAAAGTAACTGTATATGAAGAATCATATACTGGTTTAACTTATGATTCATGGAATGATAACTCTGGAATGTGGTCTAAAAACAGTGATTTGAGCTGGACTTATAATGGTGTATTCTATCCTGGAGAATATGCAACATTCTTTGTAACATTCAATACAGCTAATCCTGGAGACTTTACCAATGTTGTATCTGTTGACTCAAATGAAACTCCTAAAAAACGTGCAAACGATAATGTTGTTGTCATTGAACCTTCATTAAGTGTTGAAAAAATCACACTTAATAATACTGTCAATTTAGGCGAGCAAGTAACATTTGAGATTATTGTTCATAATACTGGAAGCACTGTTTTGACTAATGTTGTTGTAAGAGAAGATCAGTTTGAAGGTTTAAAATATAATTCATATGTTGATTATACAGGAAATTGGAAATACAATGGAGATTTAACCTGGACTTTAAACACTCCGTTGAAACCTGATGAATATTCCGGATTCTTTGTAGTATTTGACACTACCAGAGCCGGTGACTTTGTAAATATTGTTGTTGCAAAATCTAATGAAGTTCCAAAAACTCCTGCTCGCAATACTACTAAAGTTATAACTCCAGAAAATCCTGTTCCTGAGACTCCAGAAAATCCTATTCCTGAGACTCCTAGTGAACCTAGTGTTCCTGTGACTCCGGAGAATCCTGTTCCTGAGACTCCTAGTGAACCTAGTGTTCCTGTGACTCCGGAGAATCCTGTTCCTGAGACTCCTAGTGAGCCAAGTGTTCCTGTGACTCCGGAGAATCCTGTCTCTGAAACTCCTAGTGAGCCAGATAAACCTGCAACTCCGAAAACTAAAGCACAAAGCAAAGAATTGCCTGCAACAGGTAATCCATTAGTCATGGTATTGCTTGCATTAATCGCTTTAGGAGCTGCAGGATTGAGAAGAAAAGACTAAACATTAATGGGAATATTTATTTTCCCATTCTTTTTTTTCATGAATTAATCATTAATTATTCATGAATAGACTATTTTTAATATATTGTATATTTTTTGTCAAGAATTTTATTTGCTATATTTTATTTTATCAAGTTTTTGTTTGTATTTATTCGAACAAAAATATTATAACAGAGTTATAATTTAATAATGTCTATTTTTTTAAAAATTCATTTAAAAATTGATAATATTTTATATCAAATAGACATATAAAGCATATTTTTTCATGATTTTTTTATTATTTTGTATATATTTATATATGATGAAATTTATTATAATAATTAAGCTATAAAAAATAGCTTGATTTGAAAAAAGTATTATACTAATATATAACAAAATGGTGATTTTGATGGTTAACTATAAAATAAAATATATGATTATGATTGTGTTAGCAATTTTCATGATCCAGGCGGTTTCTGCTAGTGGGATTAATGAAACAGTTAATACAGATATGCATGAAATCATAATAGATGAAGTTACCATTGAAGAAACCACTCAAATTACTACGATAAATGAAAGATCTATGGATGATATTGATGAATGCGAAAATACTTTTAATAAAGTAACTTCGGAATATATTCGTCCAGAATCTAATAATTCAAGTATAAATTCTTTTGAAAAATCTTTTGAAGTTGAAATTTCAAGTAATCATTATGATGAAACTTATTTTGATTATGTATTGAATGATTCATTGAGTATTGATTTGGATTCAGATTTAAATGTCACAACACCTACATCTATTTATATGGATTTTGATTTCAATAATGAATTTGAAGTTTTAATTTGTATAAAACTTGGTTATATTTTTGAATCTTACGATTTTGGCCGTTGTGTGTTTAAAGTTTATGAATTTAAGAAATCTGATATTTTAATTCATGATATTCTAGCATTTTATAATAATTATTGTCATGTTTTGACTCATGCTGTTAATAAAGACGTTGTCTTAAGCAAGGATAAATTAAATAGTAAATTTGCATATTGTATTGATAATTCAATTGTAGGTATTTCTAATGATTTATCTAACACTGTTCTTAATTCTAATTTTTCAATCTTAAGCTTTACTTATTGTATTTTTCTTATAAATTCACATTCGAATACTTTTTCACAATATTTAACAAATGATATGTATATGTCTTTTTTCACAATTTAACAATCGAATGAATGAGGTATGTTAATTTATATTTAATTTAATTATGCAAAATATTCACAAATTAGTTAATAACAATCGAATGAGAGATATGTTCTTTTATAATTTAATTATTTTTGTATCGAAAAAAAAATAATCAATTTACATATCAGGTGATATTTAGTTAAAAAAGTATATTTTTAAAATAGGGGATATTATGAACAAAAAATCGATTTTTTATGGATTAATTTTATTACTCACTTTATCATTAACGTTGGGTGTAGTTTCTGCAAGTGATAATTTTGCAAATGAAACTGTTGGTGTAAGTTTAGAAACTCATGTTAATGATGTTCAATTAGAAGTGAACAATGAAGAAGTATCGAAAATGGATTCTGATACTTTATCGGACACAAAAAAAGAAAATGTATCAGAAATGGATTCTGATACTTTGTTGGAATCAAAAAATGAAGATGTTGTTTTAGAAAATGATGAATCAATTTTAGGATTAAAAAATTCATTATCTTTAAATGATGAACTTTTAAAGTATGGTGAAATTGTAACCACTCAGACTCCAGGTCCGGATAATGTCCTTATGAGTAATGGATATACCGCTTATTGTGTTAATACAATACGTGACCCTCCGGGTGTTGGTGCTAGATATTCTGTTCAGCCAACTAGTATTGTATATCATAGTTGGAATAATAAACCTGTTTCCAATTTAGTTAAATTGGCTATAGTTTACTATGCTGATAATCCGGCTTTTCATGATAAGATTTCTATTGGATCTGGACAAAATAGATATTCTTCACGATTGCAACATTTAATTTGGTATTTTGCGGGTTATATTGATAGTGGTAATTATGATAATTCTGTGTATTTGAATGAGTTATATAATAAAGATAGGAATTATTTGTATTCTGCATATTTTGATATTTTCAATAGAAACAAAAATGGTGAAATGATTCCTGATCATTATACTTTCAGGTATAATAGTACTCATAATGTAACATATGATTTTGTTGCTTTTCAATCGTCATCTGATTATCAAAATCTTTTAGGTTATAAGAAGTTTTACACTACATTGCCAACTTCTTATGAAATTCAAAAAGTCACTCTCACACCAAAAGTCCTATTAAATGATAAGGTTATTTTTGAATTAATATATAAAAATACTGGCGACATTGATTTGGACAATGTATTCATCGTTGAAGAAAATTGGGATGACGGTTTGGAATATGATTCATTTATTGACTATGGAAATATTTGGATACATTCAATCAATAATGAAGGAAAACATGTGTGGACTTTAAAAGAAAAATTACCTGCATATACTTCTAAAAGTTTGCATGTTATTTTTAATACTTTAAAAGTTGGTAATTTTACTAATTACATCTCTTCCGGAGATAAAACAACCAATAATACTACTACTGTTTACAATCCGGGAATGAAAGTAACCAAGAAATCTTTGACTCCTAGCGTTAAGGTGGGTGAGCAGACTTTATTCCTGATTACAGTAGAAAACACTGGCCGTATTGATTTGGGTAATGTGTTTGTTGAGGAGCAAATCCCTGATGGTTTAACTTATGCTGATTACCATGATAAGTCATTATGGAGAAAAGACGGCAATACTTTCTATTATAATAATGTTTTGAAAGTTGGCGAGTCTGCTAATTTCACAATCATTTTCAATACTCATATTAATGGTACTTTTGTTAACTGTGTTGTTGCCGGTTCTAATGAAACTGAAAATAAGACTACTAACAACACTACTACTGTTAAAAAGCCGGGTATGGACGTTAATAAGAAGTCATTAACTCCTCGTGTGAAATCTGGTGAACAGACTAAGTTCCTGATTACTGTTTGGAATACTGGTGAAATAGATTTAGGCAATGTTTTCGTTAAAGAAACTATGCCTGCTGATTTGGAATATGCTGATTATACCAATAAGAATCTTTGGAGAAAAGATGGAGATATCTTCTATTACAATAATATTTTAAAAGTGGGAGAATCTGCTAATTTTACAATCATTTTTAATACTAATAAGACTGGTAGCTTTACTAATTGTGTAGTTGCTGGATCTAATGAAACTGAAAATAAAACTACTGAAAATAATACTACTGTCTACAAACCAGGTATGGAAGTTACTAAAATTAGTTTAACTCCTAACGTTAAAGTAGGCGAACAAACATTGTTCATGATTATCGTTAAAAACACTGGCGATGTTGATTTAGGCAATGTGTTTGTTGAAGAGCAAATCCCTGATGGTTTAACATTCGCAGATTATAATGATAAAACAAAATGGGGAAGAAATGGAAACATATACACTTATTTAAGTGATTTAAAAGTTGGTGAATCTGCTAACTTTACTATTGCGTTTAATACTCATGTTAATGGTACTTTTGTTAACTGTGTAGTTGCTGGTTCTAATGAAACAGACAATAAGACCACTAATAATACTACTACTGTTAAAAAGCCAAACATGGAAGTAACTAAAAAGTCTTTAACTCCTAGCGTAAATGTCGGAGAGCAGACTTTGTTCTTGATTACTGTAAGAAATACTGGTGAAATCGATTTGGGTAATGTGTTTGTTGAAGAGCAAATTCCTGACGGTTTGACTTACGCTGATTACACTGATAAGACTCAATGGAGAAAAGTTGGTAATATATTCTATTACAATAATATTTTGAAAGTTGGTGAATCTGCTAACTTTACTATTGCGTTTAATACTCATGTTAATGGTACTTTTGTTAACTGTGTAGTTGCTGGTTCTAATGAAACTGAAAATAAGACTACTAACAACACCACTACTGTTAAAAAGCCAAATATGGATGTTAAAAAGATTAGTGAAACTCAGCATGTTTATGTTGGAGATAAAGCAATATTCACTATTGTTGTTACAAACACCGGTGAATTGGATTTAACTAATGTATTTGTTAAAGAACAAATCCCTGATGGATTAACCTACCTTTCATTTAATGGTAGAAACTGGAATAAGGTTGGTGATGTTTTTAACTATAATGGTATATTAGCTCCAGGTGCAGACGCTTCATTTAACATTGCATTCAATACAACCAGAACTGGTACTTTTACTAATGTTGTTGTTGCAGGTTCTGATAAAACTGAAAATAAGACTACTAACAATACTACTACTGTATATAAGCCTGATTTGAAGGTTGAAAAAATCACTATCGACCCTATTGTTGTTGTAGGCGATCAGGTAAGATTTGAAATTGTAGTTAGCAATATTGGTCAAAAAGCTTTATCTAATGTGTTCATAGAAGAATCACAGTATGATGGCTTAACATTTGACCATGCAATAATTAATGGTCACTGGAGTGAATCTGTTGTTAACGGTAAGCACATATGGACTTTAAATTCCAATTTGCTTGTTGGTGAAAAAATCGCTCTTAATGTGGTCTTCAACACTACCAGAACAGGTACATTTACCAATGTTGTTGTGGCTGGTTCTAATGAGACTGAAAACAAGACCACAGAAAACAAGACTAAAGTTGTAGAGCCAAAATTGGACGTTCAAAAGATTACTTTAACTCCGATGGTTCATGTCGGTGATAAAACTTCATTTGAAATTGTTGTAAGAAATACTGGCGATGTAAAGTTAACTAATGTATATGTGGAAGAAACCTCATATGCTGGTTTAACCTATGATTCTTTTGTCAAAAACTCTGAATGGACTTATTCAACTGTAAACGGTAAGCACAGATGGACATTAAATAAAGTGTTGTATCCTCATGAAGTTTCACAGTTCATTGTCGTATTCAACACTACTGAAGTTGGTACATTTACAAATGTTGTAACTGCAGGATCAGATAACACTCCTGAAAAACCTGCTGAGAATACAACAATCGTATATAACGAAACTCCAGAAGATCCAATGTCCAATTCAACTAGAAATCCGGATTTGTCTATTGAAAAAGTAGCTTTAGATAAACTTTTAGTTGTTGGCCAAAAAGCTCAATTTGAAATCATCGTTCAAAATACTGGAAACGTTGCTTTATCAAAAGTTACTGTTTATGAAGAATCATTTGATGGTTTAACTTATGATTCATGGGAAGACTTCTCTGGCATGTGGAGTAAAAACAGTGATTTAAGCTGGACTTACAATGATATTTTATATCCGGGAGAATATGCATCATTCTTTGTAACATTCAATACAAATAGAATAGGTGATTTCAATAATATTGTATCTGTTGACTCAAATGAAACTTCTAAAAAACGTGCAAACGATAATGTTATTGTTATTGCCTCTTCATTGAGTGTTGAAAAAATTACTCTTAATAAAACAGTTAATTTGGGCGAACAAGTAACATTTGAGATTATTGTTCATAATACAGGCAGCACGGATTTAACTAATGTTGTTGTAAGAGAAGACCAATTTGAAGGTTTAAAATATAGTTCATTTGTAGATTATACTGGAAATTGGAAGTACAACGGTGATTTAACCTGGACTTTAACAAATCCATTGAAAGCGGGTGAATACTCCGGATTCTTTGTAGTATTTGATACTACTCGTGCCGGTGACTTTGTAAACGTTGTTGTTGCAAAATCTAATGAGGTTCCAGAAACTCCTGCTCACAACAACACAAAAGTTATAACTCCTGAAAACCCGTCTTACAACCCTTCAATGACTGTTGACAAATACACTATCAACAGAACTGTTTATTTGGGTGAACAGACCATGTTTGAAATTGTTGTAAGAAACACTGGTGACGTTGACTTGAAAGATGTATTTGTAATTGAAGCATACTTCGACCAAGGTTTAACTTACAGTTCATTCTATCCAACAAAAGGCATATGGACTCATATAATTAATAATCAAAATTTCGATCAATTTAATTTAAGAGGAACATTGAGAGTTGGAGAATCTGCAAGTTTTATTGTAGTATTTGATACTTCAAGTGAAGGCTTAAAAACTAACATCGTTACGGCTGGATATGACAACACTGTTTATGTGAATTCATATAATGAAACTGAAGTAATTTATAAGCATGTTCCTGAAATTCCACTCATTGAAATTCCTGAGGAACCTGGTAAACCAGTAAACAATGAAACTCCTGATGAGCCAGCTAAACCGGTTACTCCAGAACCACAAAACAACGAATTGCCTGCAACCGGTAATCCATTAGTCATGGTATTGCTTGCATTAATCGCTTTAGGGGCTGCAGGATTGAGAAGAAAAGACTAAGCATTAATTGGGAAAATTTAATTTCCCATTCTTTTTTATTTTAATATGTGTATGTAATCATACATTTTAATCAAAAATCATAAGGATGTTATTATTTTTAAAAGTATCTTTGATTTAAAATGATGTTGGTTTGCTTAATGCATATTTAATTAATCATATAATTAACTAAATTGTATTTTTAGAAAAAAGGAAAATTTAAGATGAGCATAAACTCATCTACATTTTTTCGGGAGCAGGTACTCCTAGGATATTTAAAGCGTTTTTGATTGTTGTTTTTGATTTGTCAACTAGAATCAATCTTGTATCTTCAACATCAGATCCGATTACCTGTTCTGATTTGTAGAATTTATTGAATGATCCTGCTAAATCCTGACAGTATTGTGTGATGTTGTGAACTCTTTTCTTGTTAGCACAGTCTTCAACAACCTGTGGGAATTTAGCTATTAGTCTTACTAAATCCTGTTCAGTTTCATTAGGAACCCAATTTTCATCAATTTCAAGTGAAGAAATGTCTTTTCCTGATTTGTTTAATAATTTGCAAGCTCTTGCATGTGCATATTGTATTGAAGCGCAGCCTCTCTCAAAGCTTAATGCCTCATCCCATTTGAATGTCAGGTGTTTTTCCGGGGATAGCTTTGCAATGAAGAATCTGATAGCTCCAATTCCGATTTTTTCAGCCATTGGTGCAATTTCTGCATCTGTCAAATCAGGATTTCTGGATTTGATTTCTTTTGTTGCTCTTAAAATTGCTTCATCAACTAAATCGTCAACTGATACGAATTTTCCTTTTCTGGTTGACATGGATCCTTCAGGTAGTGTAATGAATTCATAAAATATTACTTCAGGAGCCTTTTCCTTTAATATTTCTTCAAAAATCACTTTCATCTGTTTTGAAGATAGTTTGTGGTCTGAACCTAATATGTCTAATACCACATCACCTAATGTTGCCTTATATCTGTGATATGCCAAATCTCTTGTTGAGTAAAGTGAAGTACCGTTTGATCTTCTTAAAACGAATTCCTTTTCAATATTGTAGAATTTCAAATCGATGTAGTCAACATCTTCATGGGATACGAATCCCTCTTTTTCAAAGTAGTTGACAAGGTCACTTACTTCTCCGTTTCTGATGAAAGTTCCTTCCCATACAAAGTCGTCATGATGTATGTTCATTCTGTGAAGTGTGTCCTTTATTCCTGAAACGCAGCTTTCCACAACATGTTCAAAGGTTTTATTCAATTCCTCATCTTCACCCTTTTCGTATTTTTGAATGAGTTCGCTTACTTTTGTATTGGCCGCTTCGTTTTCATCAACTTCCTTATTTGCTAAGAAGTATAGTTTACCGATTTTTTCATCTATCTTTTCTCCTTCCTGGTCTTCGATTTTCAGACCCATTTCAGTTATACCATAAACGATTATTGCAATTTGGCGCCCCATGTCATTTACATAGTATTGGGTTTCAACTTCACGTCCTGCCAGTTTCAATAGTCTTGCAAGTGAATCTCCAAAGATTGAGTTACGAACATGTCCGATATGCAATGGTCCGTTAGGATTTGCGGAGGTATGTTCCAATATAATCTTTTCATCAACTTTATCCAATTTACCGTAACTGTCATCTACCTTTTCAAGTAACAATTTTGAGAATTTTGAATAGTCAATAAAGAAGTTAACATAAGGGCCGAAGTTTTGAACTTTTTCAAATATGTCCGGAACTTCAATTTTAGAGACCAGATCTTCAGCAACAAGATTAGGAGCAGTTTTTAATTTTTTTGTAAGTGCAAAAGCTATTGTACTAGCTAAATCTCCTAATTTTGGGTCTGGTGGAAATTCCAAACGGAAATTTCTATCTATATCTTCATCATATTGATCTAATGCCTTGTTTAAAGCATCAATTGCTTGTTTTTCAATTTCAAAATACATTTATTCACCTTTAAATAATTATAATCCTCTTAACCACAATGAAATGTTACCAATCCATGGAATTACGATAGGCTTATCTCCCCATTTAAGCACTCTTGACTCGATTTGGTCTGAAGTTACATAGTATGGGTCTGACCGGTTGTTATTGTCTCCTTTTATCTCATACATCGTCGTTCCATTTATCTCTTTTATATCAATGATTCTGTGAATGACCGGCTGGTTAAACCATTTTGCATCATAAACAACAATATCTCCTTTTTCAACACTTTTTCGGTCGAATTCATGCAATCCAAGGAAATCTGCCTTTTCTATTACTACTATATCTCCTCTATAGAATACAGGCTCCATACTTCCTGAAACAACGACATTCAAGTGTTGGGCGGCGATTAAAACAATTGCAAGAATTATGATGTATGATGCAATCTCTTTGTAATCTACCATTTTAACACCTTAATATTTATTTTTCTTGTTGAATGCCACAGCCAGTGCAATTTCAATTGCATCGGAGGTGTCCTGCAAATCTGCCATGCTGTGTGCACTTGAAATAAAGTTACATTCAAATTGGCTAGGTGGTATGAACACGCCTTCTTTTAATAAAGCTCTAAAGTATCTTAAAAAGCTTTCAGTATCAGACTTTTGAGCGTCAGCATAATTATAAACTTCAGCAGGATTCAAATAAATCTGAAACATTGATGCAAGTCCTACACATTGAATATTGTATTGCTCATCATCGATTATTGATTCAATGTTTCCTCTCAGGAAATTTCCTTTCCTTTCTAAGTCTTTATAGAATTTATCATCCAATTGTGATAGTGTAGATAATCCTGCTTGGACAGAAATTGGGTTACCACTAAACGTTCCTGCTTGATAAACCGGTCCTTGCGGAGCTATCAATTCCATAATTTCTCTTTTACCACAGAAAGCGCCCATTGGAAGACCTCCACCGACAATTTTTCCCAATGTTGTCAAATCTGGAGTGACTCCATAATATTGCTGAGCACCACCTCTGGAAGCTCTAAAACCGGTAATAACTTCATCAAATATTAATATTATATCATTTTCTTCAGTTATTTTACGTACAAACTCTAAAAATCCAGGTTTTGGTTCAATACATCCAACATTACCCATAACCACTTCCATTATCAGGCATGCAATGTTTTCACCTTCCTTTTCAATCATTTCACTTAAGGCTTCCTCATCATTAAATGGAACTGATAATGTATTTTTTGTTGTGTCTGTTGGAATACCGGCGGAATCAGGCAAGCATGCTGCACCGGATCCTCCTTTAACCAAAACATAATCGTGAGCTCCGTGATATGCTCCTTCAAACTTGATGATTTTGTCGCGACCTGTAAAGCCACGGGCTAATCTTATTGCACTCATGGTAGCTTCGGTTCCGCTGTTACAGAATCTGACCATTTCAGCACAAGGTATCCTGTCAACAACTTCGCGGGCAAGTTTAATTTCATTTTCAGTCGGAGCACCGTATGCCGTACCGATAGTTAACTGATTGGAAACTTCACGTACAACTTTAGGGTTTGCATGTCCAAGTATTAACGGACCGTAAGCCAGACAGTGGTCAATATACGTATTTTCTTCACTATCTGTTATCTTACAACCACCAGCACTCTTAACAAAAAATGGATAAGGCTTGAATGCACGTACCGGTGAATTAACTCCTCCTGGGAAGTATTTTTTAGATTCATTAAATAATTCTTCAGTCATTTTATCACTTATAAATGTTGGATTAATGAGTTTACACAAGCAACTGCTATAGGTGTTCCACCTTTAGGGCCTTCGGTAATGACATTAGGGATATTTGAATTTCTTAAAGCTTCTTTAGAATCAGCAGCTCCAACAAATCCGACAGGAACTCCAACTATTGCTTTAAGATTAATTTCACCTTTTTCATATAAATCCATTGCTTCAAAAACAGCTGTTGGAGCATTTCCGGAAACGACAATACCTTCAAAGTCATTTTCGCTGGCATATCTGATTGCTGCAGCAGCCCTGGTTATTTGATGCTCTTTAGCTATTTTCTTAACTTCTTCATTTTTGATATAACATTCAACTTCACCATCATAACGGGTTATTCCATATTTAACCATGTTAATGTCAGTTAAAATTGTTTCGTTATTTCTCAATGACTTCATCGCAACATCAACAAAATCATCGCTTATATGAACAAGCTTTGCATATTCTGGGTCTGCAGTTGAGTGAACGATACGCTCAACGATGTCTTTTTCAGCAGGTTTCAAATCTTTAATTTCATCACCAATAAGGCCTCGGATAATCTCTCTACTTTTAGTAGCGATATCATAACCTTGTTTAGTTGATGCACCCATAAACATTTGGTCTGTCATATTATAATTATATGTAAAAAAATAGTTAAAATATTTTAGTATTTTACTTATTTAATGAAAAATTCTAACCCAATCATAAAAGAAGTAAAATTCTTTTTAGTTAAATCTGAGTATTTTATATACTTTTTTACTAATTACCAATCATGTTAACTATTAAAAATGATTTAAAAATATATTTGAACTCAATGATGAATACTTTTAGAATTGATGAGAGAGGTGCTTTTCTGCTGTCCTTTGAATTGAAGCTGAAAGACCAGGAATTTTTGAACTATTGTCATCTCGATATGGATTTATGATTTTTAAATGCCTTGAGAGAATATCTTTTAATGATATTTGTTTTATTTTTAAATATTATTTTTCACTCACAGATTTTCCAGCTAAAAAACCTGTTGAAAATGCTATTTTTAGATTGTATCCCCCTGTAGGTCCATCCAAGTCAAGCACTTCTCCTGCAAAATAAAGATTAGGTGTCGTTTTTGATTCCATGCTTTTTGGATTGATGTTTTTCAGGTCAATTCCACCAACAGTAACCTTAGCCAAATCCTTGTTGAAGTCAACAATTTCAAATGTAAACCTTTTGAGACTCTCAACTAATCTGTTTTTACTTTTCTTATTTATTCTGCTTAATTGGGTATCAGAAGCTATATTTGTCTTTTTTAAAAAGTATTCAATGAATGCGTTTGTCAAATAATCTTTTAGATAATTTTTGATTTGAGTTTTTCCCCTGTTTTGAAAATCCTTATTGAATGTATCTTTCAAATAATCTCTTGAATAGTCAGGAACTAAATCAATAGCTATTTCACATGACAAATCATACTCATCATCTAAAATATCATAATCAAGATCTTTTGATATTTTGCTGCTTAAATCAATGATTCCGGGGCCTGTCAATCCAACATGGCTAATAAGCACATTACCTTTAACTTTTGATTTTTTATATGAACATTCAACATTTTCAAGGGTAATGCCAGCTATTGAGCTTAAGTCCTCTTTTGTTATTAATGGTGAAAGACCATATTTTATTTTAGTTACTGGCATATCGGTTAAAGAATAGTTATTGGAATTACATCCGGTTTGAGGGTATGTTACTCCACCCGTGGCTATTATTATTTTTTTAGCTTTGATTTCATCGTTTATAATAAAATTATCTGAAATTTTTTTAACTTCATAATTATATAGGATTTCAACATCGTTTAAATGCCTTTCGAGTCCGTTTAAAACGTCAATTGATTTTTCACTTTCGGGAAACATTCTATTGTTATCCTCTTCAATAAAGTCAAAATCAAAAAGATTAAACAAATCCTCATTAGTGAAGGTATAAAAAGAGTGTTTTAAGAAATTTCTTTCATCAAAAAAAGTTAATAGCTTTTTAAGTGGCTTATTGTTTGTAATATTGCATCTTCCCCCACCGGTCAAAAGCAATTTAACACCAAGTGAGGAGTTTTTTTCAAGCAATATTACTTTTAAGTCCTTTGAACAAGCAATTGCTGCAGTTATTCCAGCAGGACCGCCACCTATAATAGCTATATCATATTCCATTTTTATCTATGGAGTTAATCTGTGTCTGTCTCTTGGGAAGAGTACACATTCACGAATGTTTTCAGATCCTGTAAGTACCATAGTCAATCTGTCAGCACCTACACCCCATCCTGCATGAGGAGGCATTCCGTATTCGAATGCTTTTAGGTAGCTTCCAAATCCGTCAGGGTTCAAATCTCTTTCCTCAATTTGTTTTACAAGTAAATCGTACTGGTGTACACGAGTAGCTCCAGAGGATAATTCCAGGTTATTATACATTAAGTCGAATGCATGTGCATATTTTTCGTCATCTTCAAATGGCATTACATAAAATGGCTTTATTGCGGAAGGCCATTTGGTCAAAAAGTAGAATCCTCCCATGGTATCACCTAATGCTTTTTCAGCGTCACGGGACAAGTCTTCTCCCCAATCCATTTCAACACCTTTTGAGTTGATGATGTCAACCGCTTCATCGTAAGTTACTTTAGGGAATTCTCCATCAGCTTCAGGCAATTCATGACCTAAGATTTCCAATTCTTCTGAACAGTTTTCATTAATATCGCTTATGACTTTAACAAGCATGTCGTTTAATACTTTCATCATGTCCTCATCATCCATAAATGAAGCTTCTGCATCAATGGAAACAGCTTCATTCAAGTGTCTTAAGGTATCATGCTCTTCTGCTCTGAAAATCTGGCCGATTTCAAATACTTTATCCATTCCACTACCCATCATCATTTGTTTGTATAACTGTGGTGATTGACCGAGGAATGCTTCTTTTTCAAAGTAGGTAATAGGGAATAATTCTGTTCCACCTTCAGTAGCTGATGCTACAAGTTTTGGAGTATTAATTTCATAAAATCCGTTTTCATAAAAGAAATCTCTGATGGTGTGGAACATTTGTCCTTTAATTTTAAATATTGCGGACACGTTTTCTTTTCTTAAATCCAAGAATCTTGAATTGAGTCTGGTATCAATTTCAGCTTTTACCTTTTCTGTTGGATCCATTGGTAAAGGCTGGTTAGATAAGTTTAGCATTTTAATTTCTTTAGGAATTATTTCAACACCGTTAGGTGCTTTTCCAGCTTCCTGAACAGTACCTTTAACTGCCACAACAGATTCTTTTCTGAAAGCTCTTAACTCTTCTAATATTTCAGCATCCACTTTTTTGGAAGGTGCTGTGATTTGTACTCTACCGGTTACATCACGGATTATTACAAAGATGATTCCACCTAAGTCACGGATTTCATGAACCCATCCCATGATTGTAACATCTTCTCCAGCGATTTCTGGAGTTGTATCTTTAGCGTAATTAGTTCTTCTCCAATCATTTAATAAACCTTGCAATTAATTCACCTCAGGTTATAAAAATAAATTTTCAATATGTATTTAAATATATAATTAATCTTTAATAAAACTATGTTAAAAATATGATTTTTTCAATATGTAATGTTAAAGAATTAAAAAAATAAAAAGAGGAAATATTATTTAAAAGTATTTATCCACATCAATATATTTCAAAACAATATTTCTTAAGAATTTATTTGCCAATAAAGCAAATATCAAGCCTAAAACTGTGAATATTATAATTTCATATCCGGAAAATAATTGGTAGCTGAACTGGAGTCCTGATGAAATTTCCACACATGTATTTGACAGCAATCCAAATACAAATCCTATTATTATTCCAGTAAGGCCTGAGTTGAGGATGTCTTCGAAAAATGATGCGAAAAATCCGACACCAATAAATAAAGCTATTATCAATGCGATAGGATATCCAATTGTTCCCTGACCGGTTAAGCCAATAATTAATGAAAGTATTATTCCTAAAACAAATGAAACTATAAATCCTAAGATTGATACAATTATTAGCTTTTTGAAATTGATACTTTCAATTATTCCATTTGATGAATTTATATCAGCGTTTATTGCTTTTCCACAGTTGGAACAGAATACTGCATCATCTTCGTCCAATATATCATTACAATGTGGGCAACGTTTAATCTCTTCAGATGTTTCTTTTTCAGTTATTTCATCTTTATCATATTCTTTAGTTTCTTCAGTTTTTTCTTCTTCATCTGATGCTTTTTCATCTTCGTTTTTTGCTTCTATCTTATATCCGCATTCTGAACAAAAAACAGACTCTGGATCAAGCTGAGCTGCACAGTTTGGGCAAATAACTTTTTTTTCTAATTTTTCACCACAGTTTGGGCAAAAATTTGAAGATGATTCTTCACCACAGTTTGGACATTTAACCATATTTAAAAACACCTGTCTGTATTAATTTTCGTATTACTATAAAATTTTATATAATATTAAATATAAATTTTTATGTGTATAAATTATATATATTTTAGGTGATTTTTCTTATGAAAATAAATTCTCAAATAATATTTCTCATAGCTATCGTTGGAATTATCGCCGCAGGAGTTGTAGGTGCTACTTTATTAAACAACGGTTCTATGAAACAGGTAGACTTCGATGGTATAAAGGTTAATGTACCGTCTGATTCAAATTTTGTAAAAACGGCTGATGGTTATGCTGATTCTAAATACGGTATTACTATCCACACATTTAAGAATAATGATTCAATGGTTAACTTTTTAAAAGGCGTTACTGGAGCATCCGTAATATCTCTTAAAAATCAACCGCCACAATCTGTTGCATTTGTACAGGGAGATAATACTAATATTCTACTTACAAATGGTGCAGAAGGTATTTCCATTGGAGCAAAAGACCAGAGTTTAGTCACTGACATGTCAAACAGTGTTGTTTTCTCAAACCACCAAAAAAGTGTAAAACCTAAAGTTGCTGTTCCGGGTATTGCTCCGCCGCCTCATTTAGAGTTTAATTTTGATTTTGATAAGATTAATGCTTTAGTGCTTCAAGTTAATAATGAGATATTTAATATGGCGATACTTCAACAGAACATTAATACTACTATCAATGATTATAATGCTGCTGCAAATAACAATACTTTAGACCAATATACTGCTAATGAATTTGTGCAGAATCCAACCACTGGTAGTGCTGTTGTTAATAATAATGCTCAGCAACAGAACACTTCACTTATGGATAATCCTCAAGCTAGTACTTTACTACAATCCGCAGGTTCCGATTCTCAAGTATCAAGCGATTCTTCTAGTGCTTCTTCTAGTGCTTCTCAAGATTCATCAGTTCAATCCAGTTCCAATGGCGCTGTTTCTGCTCCTAGTTCCACCCCTACATCTGCCGGTGATAGTTCTTCATCATCCGATAATCAACAACTAGAAAAATTATCTGTAGATGATATTTATGCTTTTGCTATGCAAAAATATCCTGGAAAAACAATTGATAAAAAGGATATTAAAGATAAAGGTGATTATTATACTGTAGTAGTTAAGGATCCTTCTGGTGGAAGTCAAAAAGTTAAATTTAATGCATTCACTGGAGAATATGAAGGAAAAGTATCATCTTAAAGAGGTATTTTGATGTTTTGTCCTAAATGTGGTGAAGAAATAAAAGACGGTTCAAAGTTCTGTAAACATTGTGGAAGTGAAATTAAAAAAAATAATAATGCAAATTCAACTACAACCACTGTTACTAAACAACCTAACAATGATGATAGAAATAAAAAGATTATCATTGGTGTTTTAGTTGCAGCTATCGTAATTTTAGCGGTAGTATTTGTTGGATTTGGAACTGGCCTGTTCAATGGTGATTCAGGCAATGCTAATGCTAATGCTCAACCGCAGCAGTCAAATGTTCAAAATTCAAAATCTGTTTCCATGAATAGCTTTCCTGTAAGCGAAGCTCCGGCTTTAGCTCAGGCTATTAAAAATTCTGGCGGTAACTTCCCGGTTAGCTTCCAGTCACTTTCCCTATCAAAAGCGCAATGTTTGTATGTTTTATCCAAATCAATTACTTCCATTGCGAATGGACATCCTGATGCTACAATATCTATAGGTCAGTATTCATATGCTCCACATCCTAGCGGAAATGATAATTCACAGACGATTGCCCGTGAAAATTATGTGGACATGTGTAAAAGATTCTCATCATGGATGGAAAGCAATAATGCCGCTCCGAATTATGTCGGTGTTTTCACAGGTGGAGTACCTGACATTTCTCCTACAAAAATGTTGGACATCTGTGTGAGTATTCTAATAGATTATGGAAACACTCATAATTTGCCGGCTTCCGTAAAACTTTAAGTGATTTTATATCACTTTTTTTTCTATTTTTTAAATTTTAAGAGGTTAATCCTCTTTGAATTTATTTTTGTCTAAAGTCTTTACAACACGTGCTGGTGTTCCAACTGCAACTGCATAATCAGGTACATCTTTTGTAACAATTGCTCCTGCACCTACAATTGCATATTTTCCTACTGTAATTCCAGGTAATATGCTCACACCAGCTCCAATCCAAGCTCCTTTTTTGATTAAAATCGGTTTGCAGATTAGGATTTGTCTGTCATATTCATCATGGTTGTTTGAAAGCAGTTGAACATTTCCCGCAATCATTACATCGTCTTCTATTGTTATTCCACCTCTGGCCATTAAAAGACTGTTTGAATTAATGAAAACATTGTTTCCGATTTTTATATGATCAAATGCAGCTCCAGCTATTGGTGCTATAATGGAGCTGTTTTCACCTAAATTGTCTCCCAACAATTCTTTTAAAAGAGAATTATATTCTTCACTGTTTGGTAATGTGTGGTTTAGTTTGAATACTATTTCTGCCATTTTTTCTGCTTCTATTAATTCCTGTTCTGTCATTTCGCGCATATCTACTAGTTCTTCCATTTTGTTAACTCCTTCATTACATTTTCATGTTTTCATGTTACATTTAATACTATATTTCAGGTGTGAATTATATTTACTTATTTATTTATATGAAATGTTTTCTAAAATTATTTATATTAGGTTTTTAAAATATTAGGTATGGAGGAATTTTAGTGAGTCATTTGTCTAATGAAAAAATAACATCAAAAATATATAAAGGGTTTCAAACAGTAATTCCAAGTAAAATTCGTAAAGAATTGGATATTACTATCGAAGATACTTTAAATTGGAAAATTGATGGTGATTTAATGATAATTGAAATTGTAAGGCAAAAACCTTTAAGGGATTTAGAAAAATTTTCAATATATGCTAATGAAGAAATAGATTCTGTAGAATTAAAAAAGAAATCAGGACGTGGAGAATTCTAATGATATTTGTTGATACAAGTTTTTTACTTTCTCTTTTGCTAAAATCTGATGTCAATCATTATAAGGCATTAAAATTAAGCGACACTATTAATGAAAATAAAATGATAAACTCCACTGTTTTGACTGAAACATTAAATGCTTTTAATGGTGTTGGAGGAAAAACTGGAGTTTCATTGTATGATAATTTTAAGGAAATGTTTGATATAGATTTTTTGACTTTACAAGATTATGATGATGCAATGGACATATATTTGGCTTATGATTCGTCAATCAATTTTTCTGATTGTACAATTTTAAAAACTATGCAGAAATTTAATCTTAGTAAAATAGCAACTTTTGATTCAGATTTTAAAAAAATAAAGGGATTAGATATTATTTGTTAAAAAGATAAGAAGATAGAAATTATTTTTCTAATCTTCTTTTGAATGAATCTGAATGTGCGAAAAATCCTTCGTATTCAGCTATTGGAACTGAAGTTTTGGATAATTGCTCTAAACCTTCTTTTGTAATTCTTTGAACTGTAGGCTTTTTGATGAATGCCTCGGTTGAAAGGCCAGAATACATCTTTGCCCCACCTCCGGTTGGCAATACGTGATTTGTTCCGGATCCATAATCTCCTGCTGCTACCGGAGAGTATTTTCCTAAAAATATTGAACCGGCATTTTTGATTTGTGATAATGTTTTATCATCGTCTTTTGTGGATATGATTAAATGTTCGGGAGCATATTCATTTGTAACATGAATCGCATCTTCAAATGTAGCAGTGATAATAATTTTTCCACTTTTAGACAATGACTCTTCAATGATTTCACGTCTTGGAGCAATTTCTGTTAATTTCAAAACATATTCGTAAGTTTCGTTAGCCAAATCTTCATCATCTGTTACCAAAAAGCATGATGCATTAGGATCATGCTCTGCCTGAGCTAAAATGTCTGTTGCCAAAAATTCTGCCTCAGCACTTTCATCTGCTAGAATCAATACTTCAGATGGGCCTGCCGGAAACTCAATATCGACTTGTCCATAAACCAGTTTTTTTGCCGCAGTAACGAAAATGTTTCCCGGTCCAACTATTTTTTCAACTTTAGGAATGGATTCAGTTCCATAAGCTAGTGCTCCAATTGCCTGTGCTCCGCCTACCTTATAGATTTCATCAGCACCTGCAATATCTGCTGCAACAAGAATTGCATCAAGGATTTTGCCGTCCTTTTGTGGTGGTGTTACACAGACTACCTTCTCGACACCAGCGATTTTTGCCGGAATAACAGTCATCAATATTGAAGAAGGATAAGCAGCTCTTCCTCCGGGGATATAACATCCTGCAGAATTTATGGGCCTTACGATTTGGCCTGCAACAATTCCAGGGTTTACTTCAATTTCCCATTCTTGAGGAATTTGTTTTTTGTGGAATTTTTCAATGTTTTGTGCGGCCTGCTTTAATGCAGTTAATAAAAAGTCATCCAAAGTGTCGTATGCCTCTTTGATTTCATCTTCGCTTACTTTCAATTCATCTACTAAAACGCCATCAAACTTTTCAGTATATGATTTTACTGCATCGTCCCCATTATCCTTAACATTGTTTAGAATGTCAGATACAGTATCCAAGACATTATTGACATCCTGCTCGGATCTTTTTATTGTTTCTGCCAAGTCAATTTCTTCATATTTTAATATATCCATCATTACACTACCTTAAAATAGCACCGCTGTCTGCAGATTGAACTAATTTCTGATATAATTTTAACCAGCCGTCAACATCGCTTTCAGGATGCTTTACAGATTTTAATCTTTCAGCTATTTCTTCATCTGTCAGTTCTACATTAATGGACCTGTTGTTGATGTCAATTTCAATTATATCTCCGTTTTGAACAGCTGCAATAGGTCCTGATGCCATAGCTTCAGGTGAAACATGTCCTATACATGGTCCACGTGTTCCTCCTGAGAATCTTCCGTCGGTAATAAGGCCGACATCTTTTATTCCCATTCCTGCAAGAGCTGAAGTTGAATTTAACATTTCTCTCATTCCCGGACCACCTTTCGGTCCTTCGTAGATGATAACAACAATATCTCTTTCTTCGATTTCATGGTTGAATATTGCTTCGGTTACTTCATCTTCTGATTTGTATACTTTTGCAGGCCCTCTGAGGTGCATTAATTCTTCTGCAACAGCTCCTTTTTTAACAACACTACCGTTTGGAGCAATATTTCCTTTAAGAATTGCTATTCCACCATCTTCATGAACAGGATTGTCTAGTGTGTGAATAACATCAGTATTTTTGTTTTCTACATTTTCAAGGTTTTCTTCAATAGTTTTTCCGGTAACTGTCATTGGTGAAGTATTGATTTTATCACCTAAAGTTTTTAAAACAGCAGGAATTCCACCAGCCAAATGCAAATCCATCATTGTATCTTCACCAGCGGGAGAAATCAATGCAATGTGTGGGACTTCACGGCTGATTTTATCGAATAATTCCAAATCAACATCAACGCCATCAACTTCATATGCAATAGCTGGGATGTGTAAAGCGGTATTTGATGAACCTCCTAATGCCATATCTATTGCAATTGCATTGTTGAATGCATCTTGTGTTAAAATATCTGATGGTTTTATGTCCTTTTCAACAAGTTCAATAATTTGTTTTCCTGATTCGAAGGCCATTTGATTATTTTCTTCTGTATCTGCATGTGTTGTAGCACATAATGGAAGAGATAGACCTAATGTTTCTGTAATACATGCCATTGTATTTGCGGTGAATAATCCTGAACAGCTTCCAGGTCCTGGACAGGCACATTTTTCCATTTCATAAACTTCCTCTTCAGAGATTTTTCCTGCAGAATGCTCACCGACAGCTTCAAATACTGTAATCAAATCGGCATTTTTTCCTTTATAGTTACCTGCAGCCATAGGTCCACCAGTAACTACTATGCTTGGAATATCTACGCGACATGCTCCCATAATCATTCCTGGCACGACTTTATCACAGCTTGGAATCAATACTAATCCATCAAAGGCATGTCCTTTTGTCATACTTTCAACGGTAGCAGCTATAATCTCTCTTGAAGGGAGTGAGTATTTCATTCCTTCATGGTTCATACTGATTCCATCACAAATAGCCATTGTATCAAATTCAAAGGGAATACCTCCAGCAGCTATAATTCCTTCTTTAACAAATTCAACTAAATCTCTAAGGTGAACATGACCCGGAACGATATCTGTAAAACTGTTAGCTATTCCAATGAATGGTTTTTTAAAGTCATCATCATCTAGTCCACAAGCCCTTAAAAGAGACCTGTGTGGTGCTCTTTTAATTCCTTTTTTAATATTATCACTTTTCATTTAATCGCCTACTGAACTATTATTATGTTTTTTTATATAATTAAATCATTAGTTTTTTTAATTATATTTTATATAAATTTATGTAAAAGGTGATTTTATTACAGATAATGATTATGATTTTTCTAAGGATTTAATTGATGATGGTGAATATGAGGAACTCTTAAGGTTGAGGGCGGAAATCCATGAAAAAATTGAAAGCTACAATCATAATGCTACTCCAGAAGAGCTTGAAAGAATCAAAAAAATAAAGCAAAAAGTCATTAATAACCATCATTTTTCTGAAAAATTCAATAAAAGTCCAGAAAATATGAATAAAAAACAGTTAAATAAACATAATAAATATTATAACTATTTAAATAATATTCTATCTATTTTTCAAAAAAATGTGGATATTGATCCTGGGCGTCTGATTGGATTGACAGATGGTATATTTGGTATGGTAATGACATTACTTATTTTTGGTATGGCATTGCCTGAAATGGAATTATTGTCCTCTGGAGATTTTTATAATTTTATTGTTTCTTCAATTCCTACAATAGGTGTAACTCTGGTCAGTTTTGTTTTATTAGCTTCATTTTGGATTTATCATCATGAATTCATAAAAATTAATAATCTTAATGTACCATATTTATGGCTAAATATGTTCTTCCTAGCATCCATATCATTTGTTCCATTCACCACGTCAGTTGTCGGTAATTATTCCCAATTTTTCCTGGCAAATGTAGTATTTGGATTAAATATTTTCTTGACAAATTTATTCTTTGTATTAATGTTTTTATATGCTGATAAGATGCATTTTCTTGAGGATAAATTATCACGTGAAGAAAAAAAGTATACTTATAATACTTTTTTAATAATTATGGGTTTGACTGTTGTCATTAATCTTTTGGATTTCAATTTTTCCAGAAATTTCATTTATCTGTTCTTTTTGGTTCCTGTAATATCAACTATTAGAGATATCATGTTTAGAATGAAAACATAACATTTAATATATATAAATAATAAATATTTTATTTTATTAGGGGGATTATAATGGATAGTTTATTATCTATTTGTGATATTAAAGAGGATGTATCTTATATTATTGATTTAGCTATTAAAATAAAATCTGGAGAAACTGAAGAAAAGCCATTGGCAGGCAAGACTTTAGCAATGATTTTTCAAAAGTCTTCCACAAGAACCAGAGTTTCATTTGATGTTGGAATGTATCAATTAGGAGGAAGAGGAATTTTTCTATCTTCCAGTGATCTGCAAATGGGCAGGGGAGAGCCTATTTCAGATACTGCACGTGTCTTAAGCCGTTTTGTTGACGGAATAATGATTAGGGCTATTGAACATGATGATGTGATTGAACTCGCTAAATACTCTGATGTACCAGTAATAAGTGGATTGACTAATTTAGAACATCCTTGTCAGGTTTTAGCAGATGCATTGACAATTAAAGAACATTTTGGTTCATTTGAAAATAAAAAAATATGTTTTGTCGGTGATGGAAACAATGTATGTAATTCCCTTTTATTAATTGCTCCTCTTTTAGGTATGGATATTTCTGTTGCCTGTCCTGAAGGTTATGAACCAAATGAAAAAATTTTAAAGATAGCCAATGAATTTGCAAAAGAAAATAGCACTGAAATAACTGTTTCTGATGATATAAATGTCGCCCTAGATAATGTTGATGTAGTTTATACTGATGTTTGGGTAAGTATGGGTGATGAAGATGAAAAAGCTCAAAGAGAAAAAGATTTAGCTCCTTACCAAGTTAATCAGAAACTAATGGATATAGCTAATGATGATGCTATATTCATGCATTGTTTGCCTGCAATCAGGGGTCAGGAAGTTTCAGCAGAAGTAATTGACGGACCACAGTCAGTTATTTATGATGAAGCTGAAAATAGGCTCCATGCACAAAAAGCTGTTTTATATTATTATCTAAAAGACTAATGGCCAAAAATTGCAAATATTATAAATATAAATATTAAACAGATACAACAGCCCCATAATTTACTGTTATCATTATTATTGTTTGCGGTGGTTGATGAATTCGTATTGACTGTTGTTCTATGAACTGGACCTTGGTCGGTTTCAACTGTGACTTTTTTAGCTGTTGTCTGTTCTTTTTTAGGTTCTTCATAAACTAGATTAATACCACATTTTCTACAGAATTTGCTTCCATCAGGATTTTCTTCACCACATTCCGGACAAAATTTCATAAGTACACACCTATTATATAATAAAAAGTTTTCACGACTATTTTCATAAATATTATTAAACCAATTCCACCAACCAATCCGGTTAAAAATCTTAGATTATTATTGCTTTGTCTTAGTTCCATTAGCTGAGTAAGTCCGTCGATTGCAGCAGGAATCATTAATATTATTGATATTATTAATAGATTAATTGTATAATTTATGGGATAAAATAAATTATAAATTAAAAATACTGCTAAACCGGTATAAAATCCTGTACATCTCGCACAAACTGGAAACTGATGATTTTTATAAAAAAATGATCTTTCCGGTATTCTATGACATAGAAGTTTAGAGTATTTCATAATAATCTAAGTTAGTTAATTGTGTTTATGTTATTGACTTTTAAACTATATTAACTTTTTTAAATATATCATAGTATAGGTGATTATTATTTCAAAGCAAGATTCTTTACCTGTGTATGGTGTCGGTCCATATTTAATCGCACCAATGTTTGTTGTTTCAATTATGGGAGTAATACTGTCTTATTACAATATGATTCCTGTCTATAAGATAGATTCAATGTATTGGCTATTTGTTGGACTTGCGGTTGTTTTAATTTTAGATGCTGCTTTCTTATGGTTAGCTGCTGTTCGAATGTCTGATATTAGTAAAAGAATTGAAAATGGAGAATTGGTTAGTGATGGTGTTTACGCACTTGTTCGCCATCCGATATACTCCGCATGGCTACAGATATCTATTGCAATAATATTATTTTCACAAAATATTTACTTATTTATCCTGCCGATTATATTTTGGATTATATTGTCAATTGCATTGGCCAAAACTGAAGAAAAATGGTTAATAGAAAAATTTGGGGATGATTATGTTTCATATGCTAAAACTACAAATAGATTTATTCCTTTTTCTAGACTAAGATAACTTATATATATTCAACTATACAAAAATTAAACCATAATAAAAGATTTGAAAAAAGGTTTTAAAATGAGAGGCGGAGAAGCGATAATTGAATCCCTTAAAAAGATGGGAGTAGAAACAATATTTGGTTATCCTGGTGGACAGACCATACCTTTCTATGATATGTTATATGATGCAGATATAAACCATATCCTAGTTAGACATGAACAAGCAGCAGCTCACGCAGCCGATGGATTTGCAAGAGCTTCAGGTAAAGTTGGTGTGTGTTTGGCTACTTCCGGACCGGGTGCAACTAACTTAGTTACTGGAATTGCTACTTCTTTTATGGATTCTTCTCCTATTGTAGCTATAACAGGACAAGTTCCAACTCATTTAATAGGAAATGATGCATTTCAGGAAGCAGATATTATGGGTATTACTATGCCTATTGTTAAACATAGTTATCAACCTAAAAATCCTAATTTAATCCCTTCAATAATTAAAACTAGTTTTGATATAGCTACCAGTGGAAGACCAGGACCAGTTTTAATTGATGTTCCAAAAGAAGTGCAGGAAGGAGAACTCACAGAATTTAATGATGATTTGATTCAAACGCCAGGATATAATCCTACATTAAAAGGAAATCCCAGACAAATTAAGAAAGCCTGTGAATTGATTAAGCAAGCTAAAAGACCATTGATTCTTGTTGGTGCTGGTGTTATTTTGGCTAATGCCACTGAAGAGTTAAACGAATTTGCACATTTAATCAATGCACCAGTCATGACTTCACTTTTAGGTAAAGGAGCTATTGATGAATATGATGAATTGGCATTAGGTATGCTTGGTATGCATGGAAGGAAAGTTTCAAACGATTCCATTAACGAATGTGATTTGCTGATAGCTATTGGTGTTAGATTTTCTGATAGGACTACTGGAAGACTGGACAGTTTTGTTCCGGACAGTAAAGTTATTCATATAGATATAGACCCTGCAGAAATCGGTAAAAATGTTGATGTGGATTTACCTATTGTAGGGGATGCTAAAAATATTTTAAGTTCATTGAATGATTTATTTAAAGGTTATAAAGTAACCAATGATGTTAATTCATGGACAGATAAAATTAAGCAAAGAAAAATTGATTTATTGCCAAGAGTTACTTATGATGATGTACCACTTAAGCCTCAAACTGTTATTAAGGAAATCAGTGAAGTTTTAACTGCTGATTCTATTTTAACAACTGATGTCGGTCAAAATCAAATGTGGGCAGCTCATTTTTACAACACTCAAAAACCACGCAAGTTCATCTCTTCAGGGGGTCTTGGAACTATGGGATTCGGTTTCCCATCAGCTATTGGTGCTAAGGTAGCATGCCCTGAAGATCCTGTTGTCAGTATTAATGGTGACGGTGGATTTTTAATGGTTTGTCAGGAATTAGCTACTGTTTATGATTATGATTTGCCTGTTATTGCAATGGTTTTAGAAAACAGAACTTTAGGAATGGTATATCAATGGCAAAGTTTATTGTATGATGGAAGACATTCACAGACTGAATTTAAGGATAGTCCTGACTTTGTTAAATTGGCGGAAAGTTTTGGAATAAATGCAGTCAAAGTTGAAAAGCCAGGTGAAACCAAAGAAGCTTTAAAGACTGCAATTAAAGATAATGAAGCTATTTTGATCGATGTTATTATAGATTCTGAGGAAGCTCTTCCAATGTTGCCTCCAGGAGCAGGCATTAATGAAATGATTGGTGAATATAAACTTGAAAAAGATGTGATTTAGATGGATGTAAAATATCATGTTATAAGCACGCTTGTAGAAAATAAACCTGGAGTCTTACAGAAAGTGGCTGGATTATTCACAAGAAGGGACTTTAATATTGACAGTATTACAGTAGGTGAGTCTGAAGTGAACGGACTTGCAAGAATGGTTATTACTGTAAAAGCTGATGAAAAAATATTGGAGCAAGTTACAAAGCAATTAAATAAGTTAGTTGATGTCGTCAAGATTAAAGATATTTCTAAAAATGCAGTTAAAAGGGAATTGTGTCTTATAAAAGTCAATATTCCTAATGAAAAATCTAGAGCAGAAATTATGCAATATGCTAATATTTTCAGAGCAAAAATTGTTGATGTGACAGAGGAAACATTAATAATTGAAATTACTGGAGATATGGAGAAAATAAATGCATTTATATCTTTATTAAAAGGTTATGGAATCAAAAAGATTTCAAGAACTGGTCTTACCGCTATGGCAAGGGGAGTTTAAAATGACTATATTAGAAAATGTTTTAAAGGACAATAAGGAATTTGTGGAAAACTTTGAAGGCGAAGAAATGTCTCACCATGCAGCTAAAAAATTAGCTATTTTAACTTGTATGGATTGTAGATTAATCGACTTTTTTGAACCTGCTTTAGGTTTAAAAAGGGGTGATGCTAAAATCGTTAGAAATGCAGGTAACTCCATTGTTGGAGAAGATGCAATCAGATCAATAGGTGCAGCTTTATACAATCTTGGAGCTGAAGAAGTGATGGTCGTTGGTCACACTGAATGTGGTATGGCTGGTGCTGATGCTGAAGCTTTAAAAGAAAAAATGCTTCAAAGAGGCATTAAAGAGGAAGACATTGCTCAATATGATTTGGCTGAATGGATTGGTGGATTTGAATCAGAAGAACAAAACGTTATAGATGTTGTTGAAAAAATCAAAAATCATCCATTAATTCCAGATGTACCTGTACACGGTCTTATAATTGATATTGTAACTGGTGAGTTAAAAGTCTTAGTAGATGGTTACTAAATCATCTATTTTTCTATTTTTTTTAAAATGATTAATTCAACGTACTATTCATCACCAATTGGAGAAATTCTGCTTGTTTCTAAAGATAATAATTTAATTGGAGCCTGGTTTGAAGGACAAAAGCATTTTTTATCCACCATTAATGAAGAGTTAATGGAAAATGAAGATGAAATCCTATTTAAAGCTAAAAGTTGGCTTTCCAGATATTTCAGTGGTGAAAAACCTAATATCAATGAACTTGATTTGAAACCTGAAGGCACTGACTTTAGATGTGATGTATGGCATATTCTCTGTGAGATTCCTTATGGTGAAACTGTTACATATAAAGAAATTGCAGATAAAATTGCTCAAAAAAGAGGAATCGATAAAATGTCTGCCCAAGCAGTTGGTGGAGCAGTTGGACATAATCCAATTTCAATTATAATTCCCTGCCATAGGGTTGTTGGAAGTGATGGAAGCTTAACTGGTTATGCTGGGGGATTGGATAAGAAAATATTTCTTCTAAAGCATGAAAATCCGGAATTTTAGTGTTTATTTTCTAATTTTTTATCTGATCTGTATAATATGTAATTTAAAATTAGTATAATTATTGAAAATAGAATGATATAAAATATTCCATTTAACATTAAATTATATTTTACACCATTAAAAGTTAAAGAAATCACATCATTTGATGAAAATAAGTCATATTTGAATATGAACGGTACCAGAGCGATAAAGACAATATCAAATATGAGAATATATGCTGCTACAAGAAGAAATCTTTTATAATTATTTTGAACCACCTTTTCTTCAACAAGCACATTTACTCCATATATTACTGAAAAATAAAGTCCAAACAAACAGCTGACATATATTATCTCTTTAAGTCCATGTATCTGTAAAAAATAACATATTACATATGTAATTATTAAAGATGATATGAAAGTTATTACTAGGTATCGTGTAATTCCCCTGTTCATTTAAATCCCAGTTTAGTTGTTATCATTAAATTTATTATTCAAGTTATATAAAATTTAAAAAAATAAAATATTTCACAATTTTGTGAAATATTATAAATTGTGCTTTGAATAGGTAGCACAAAAAATAGCTAATAAAATGATTATTGCAATTGCAGTATAAACAATATTAAAAGGATTACCACTGAAAGTTATTGAATTAGGGATATTCTCCTTTAAATTACTAACGACAGTTGTATTATTATTGCTGTCTGTTTTATTTGTTGTTGTATTTGTTGAATTAATAAATTCACTTATAAATCTATTAATAATGTTTTTACCAACAATCTTGTGGTAATTATTTTGTGGAGGGAAATACTTTTCATATAATCCCATTTTATATGCTATATGGTCTCCCTGTTTTTTAATATCATTGGATACATGCAATTCAGAGTCATATGCCAGTGCATATGAGCAGATATCAGTATTGTCCGTGCTGCTTACCCATAAATAATAAAATATCAAATCCTTCCATAATGGAGTATGTATAGGAAATATATTTTTGTTCAGTTCCAATCCAAGCACCTCAGAAATTCCATCGATTGCACTTTCGGTACTTGTGTTATTTATTTTAACTTCACCTGCTGAAGTTAATACATAAAGATATGGATAACCTTTTTGAATATAAATACCCTGCGATTTGAAATAATTTAAAGCTTTTATGGAAGCGTTAACACCAATTTCTTTAATCACATTTTCATTAAGGCTTAAATCTAGAACTTCATCCGTAGATTTGTTTACCATATCAACAGTGACATACGCTTTTTTACCTGGATTTTTTGACCAAATAAAAGCATTATCATCAAAGTCTCTTGAAGCGCCCAATAATGTATTTGAAGCATATTCAAGAGGTAAATCAATTTGTGGATAAAAATTATAATTATTTTGATTACTTATAAATCCAGTGTCATGCGGTTTTTTATTTAAAGTATCATTACTTGAAATTCCAGTAATTAAGGAAGCATTGTTCCAAGAATTAGCGGAAAAACCATCATTACTAGAAAATAGTATTTTTTCAGTTCTATTTTCATTAATTTTATTAATTAAAGATTCATCACTCATGTTTCTTTCAATTAAAGGTAACATCAAAAGATTACAATCATTATAAGTTACATATCCATTAGGAGAATAAGTATTTTCATTTAAAACATTTTTTTCGGTTCTCTCATCAATTTTAGTTAATTTAAAAATTTCCACATCAATATTGTCAGTATTAATTTCCAAATTTTCAATATTCACATTAATCATGCTATCAATTGAGCATGTCATTTCTGATGTATTATATTCATTTTCCGCATCTGGTGAATAAATGATTTCATCTTCACTAATAGCAGAATCATGACTGTTTTCTTGCATGTCAATTGAATCGATCTGAATATTTTCCTCATAAATTTGTGTATCTTCACAAACGTCTGTTACATTTTCGTTTGCTGAGACAACACCCATTAAACACAGTGCTAAAATCAATGAAAAAACCATGATTACACCATGTTTCATCAATAATCTCCTATTTTTGATATATAATCAATTTCTTAATTATATCCACCATAGATCTATAGCAATACTAAATGTATTACAATAAATTATTTTCTTTTTTGTTTTAAAAAAATTTAACTATTTATTTACTAGTTACTTATTTAAATATTGAAAAAGATATATAGTATTTAATAATTTTTATTTAATATTTTTTTAATAGGAGACGTTAAAAATGAAAATGTATTATGATGCAGATGTAAATACAGATGTACTTGAAGGTAAAACTATTGCTGTAATCGGTTATGGTTCTCAAGGAAGAGCACAATCCAGAAACATGGCTGATAGTGGTGCTAATGTTATTGTCGGTGTACGTGAAAATGGAAGTTCTTGGAATTTAGTTAAAGAAGATGGCATGACTGTAAAAACTATTGAAGATGCTGCAAAAGAAGCTGATATTATTCATATTTTACTTCCTGATGAAATCCAAGAAAAAGTATACAAAGAACAAATCGCTCCTTATGTTGAAAGCGGAAATACTATTTCATTCTCTCATGGATATAACATTCACTTTGGATTAATTGACCCTGCTGAAGATGTAAATATTGTAATGTTTGCACCAAAAGGACCTGGATCCATGGTAAGAAGAACTTACGAAGAAGGATTTGGTATTCCTGGTTTAGTTGCGGTTGAAAGAGATGCAACCGGTGATGCTTTTCAATTAGCTTTAGGTATGGCAAAAGCTTGTGGATTAACCAAAGCTGGAGTATTAGAAACTACTTTCAAAGAAGAAACTGAAACTGACTTGTTCGGTGAACAAACTGTTTTATGCGGTGGTATTACTGAGTTAATCAATGCAGGATTCACTACATTAGTTGAAGCTGGATACCAACCTGAAATCGCTTACTTTGAAACCTGTCACGAAGTAAAACTTATTGTAGACTTAATCTACGAAAAAGGTTTCCAAGGAATGTGGCATGATGTAAGTAACACTGCTGAATATGGTGGTTTAACAAGAGGAAACAGAATCATTACTCAAGAAGCAAAAGACGGTATGAAACAAGTTTTAAGTGAAATCCAAGATGGAACTTTCAAAAAACAATGGGCTGATGAAAACGCTACCAACGGAGCTAACTTAAAAGAAATGAGAGCAGCTCAAGAGCAAGAAGACATAGAAATTGTTGGTGCAAGATTAAGAAAAGCTTGTGGATTACAAAAAGATGATTAAATTCATCTTTAACTTTTTTTATTTTTACTATTTATTTATTAAAGCATAACTTTTTTTAACTATTGATTTTAAAGTATATTTAATTGGGGGAGTTTTTTTATGGCTTTTATTGGAATGGATCATGGTACTACAGGAATCTCTTTTTGTATCATGGATGATGATGCGGAAATTATTGATATTTTTAAAATTGATAGAGAAGATTCTAAAAGTGGTAAGGTTTCGGCTATTGAAGAATTATCAAAAAGATGTGATTTGGAATCTGTAAAGTTAATGGCAATCACTTATGCAATGGGTGATGGTATAAGCGACATTTTACCGACTGAAAAGGTTGAAGACAGGGGAATATTATCAATCAACGGTGCAGGTAAGGTCACTGGGGGCGGAACCTCCGTATTTTCAGAACTTGAAAATTCAAATATTCCAAGCATCATGATACCGGGTCTTCACAAGAATTCTACTTCATTAGATGAATTATTTAATGCAGCTTATTCACACCAGGCCAGTCCTGAGAAGGTAAGTATTTCATATAATGCAATCAAGGAAACGGGTTGGCAAAATTTTATCGTAGCGGACATATCATCAAACAGCGTTAACATACTGATTGAGGATTCCAAAATCAAAGGTGCAATTGATGCATGTCTTGGTGCAATGGGTATAGTTCACGGACCAATTGATTTGGAAATGATACGTGACATTGACGAAGGCAGAAGAACTGCAAATGAATGCTTTTCACATGCAGGTGCAGTAAAAATTGCCGGAATCGATGGTAAAGTAGCCAACATGAAAAATCAGCTATTGGAAAACTACAGAAATGGTGATGAAAAAGCAAAGTTGGCTATTGACACATTAATCATGACTGTGGCAATGGAAATTGCAGGTCTTGTTGTAGTTTGCGAAAATGAAATAGAGGGTATTGTCCTGACGGGTTCCATTGGAAGTGCAACTGAACCGTTCAACTTTGAGGATGAAATCAACAAGTATTTCAAAAACAAATATGAATTGAAAGTAATATCTAAAGAATCCGGAGCTATTGGTGCGGCTCAAATTGCATATGATGTTTATAATGGTGAAGATAATATTTTAGGCATTAATGTTGATTTATCTTAATGATAATATTAAATGGTGCTGGCTTTTTAGTATTATTCATTTAAACTAACAAAAACAATATTTCCGCCTTTTAAGGTTTCTATACCATTTTCATTTTCTATAACAATATTTAAATAATTATCAATAGCTATGATTTTTCCTTCAGCCTGATTGTTGTCTCTTAACTCAACAGTTACATTTTTATTTTTAAACTGGTTAAATAATCTGTTTACTTGGTCTTTATCTGTCATATATTTTCATCCCTTTTTAATGTATATACTATTATTTTTAAAATTTATATACTTTAATGTTTTAATATAGTACTATGTCAATTAATCAATTAGAAAGCAATTTGGAAGCTATTACTAGAACAATAGCAAAACTTAAAAAAGACGGCTGCACTGATGAAAAAATTTTAAATGAACTTTATGAAGAACGTGATAAGATTCTTAAAGATTTAAATCTCTAAGTAATCTTTTAATAAATTCAAATCTCCAGTTAAATCTATTTTTAATGGAGTTATTGTAGTTTTTTGAGCTACTTTTAATTCATAACCGTCGCTGCCTTTTTTATCTGATGTGTAAGGTTCACCGCCAATCCAGTAATATGGTTGCCCTCTTGGATCCAGTCTTTTTTCCATTATTGGATTATACATTCTATTTCCTAATTTAACTACTTCAAATTCATCATTAATCGGGTTTGCCGGAATATTCACATTCAATAAGTCAATGCCTTCGGGCAATCCTTTTTTCAATACTATTTTGGCTAACTTGTTAAGCATTTTTTCAGCAAAACTAAAATCAATGTCCACTTCCCCATTTTCAAATTTAATGTCGTCTCTTGTCACTTCCTGGGAAATGGCTATTGTGGGAATTCCAAAGCTTGCTGCTTCAAGTGCAGCCCCCACTGTTCCGGATGTAGTTAACTCTGCTTTTCCTAAATTAAAACCAGTATTTATTCCGGATATCATTAAATCCGGCTTTTCATCAAGTAATTCAAATAGGCCTATTGTCACGGCATCTGTTGGTGTTCCTGTAACTCCATAAGCTATGCTTCCATCTTTTAAAATTCTTTCTTTTACTCTTAATGGCTCATATAATGTTAATGCGTGTCCAATTCCACTTTGTTGTAATTCTGGTGCAATGACTAATGTATCACCCAAATCCTCGACTGCTTTTTTGGATGCAAATATTCCTGATGCGGTTACTCCATCATCATTTGATATTAAGATTTTCATAGTATTACATATTTTATTTTAAATTATTAAAATTTTAGATAATCATTCCTAGAAACTTAAGGATTTAACTTATTTTTAACTATGTTTTCAATATTGAAAACATCTAATTTTTATTTATTTTAATTGAATCAAACGTTATTTATTTTAATACTTGTTTAATTACTTTTAATTTATTTATATCTTATTTTAATAATTATTAATAGTTTATTTTAAATATTATGAGTTATATATAATTATATATGTAATTGAAGTTTTTTGATTACGAATTTAGTTAATTGGAGGAGTATTTTATGTATTCTTTTGATAGGTTTATCAAAAATTTTTTTCGATTATTTGAGTGTTTTATATCAAAAAGATATATTACTGAAGATAATCGATTTATTAGGGATAGAAAAATGACTCAAAAAGAATATACTGCATTTATTCTTTCCCAAAGGAGCTGTACTAGTTATATTGAAACGATTAGATTTTTTACTATGTGGATGAAGAAAGATTTTGAAACGATTTCGAGTCAGGGAATTGGAAAACAGAGAATGTTTATTGACCCTAAAGTGTTTATTGACATGTATGAATGTTTTATTGATGAATTATATAACAAATTTCCAGGATTTTCAAAATTTAAAGGATATATTGTCAGTGCGTGTGATGGGAGTATTGTTGATCTTCCAAATGTTACTTTAACACGTGAAGAATTTCCTGTTGGTGATGAAAACTTGTTAAAAGAAAAAAGAATTCGTGCAAGAGTTTCATGCGTATTGGATGTGCATTCCAAACATATTTTAACTGTAAAAATTGTTGAAACAGTAGTAAATGAAATTGATTTAGCAATAGAACATCTAAATAACTTAAAACAACGATTAGACATCACAAAATTAATTACAATTTATGACAGGGGTTATCCATCAATCGAATTAATGGCAAAAACTATTGATTTGAACTCAAAATTTTTAATAAGACTACCAAAAAACGTATTTGCACATCAAATTAAACAAATGAAAACCAATGATGAAATAATACAAATCAACATGACAAACAACAGATTAAAGAAATTTGATGATGAAAATTTAAAAGAAAAAGCAAGAAAAATGGGACGATTAGAAATAAGAATAGCATTAATAGATATTGGAAATGAAGAACCAGAAATACTAGCAACAAATTTAACACCAGAAGAATTCTCAACAGAAGATTTAAAAGAATTATATGCAAAAAGATGGACAGTAGAAACAGGATTCGATAGATTAAAAAATCTCATCGAAATCGAAGATTTCAGCGGAATACGAAGACAAATAATCGAACAAGATTTTTACGCACATATATTCGTTTATAACCTAGCAATAACCATAAAAAACCACGCAGAAAACAATATAACAAGAACACCCAGAAATAAAGATAAAAAAATAATTTATCAGTCGAATTTCGCAAAAATAATAGGAAATATCTATTTATTCTTCTTTGACATACTATTTGGATCGAGAACAAAAAGAGAAGAAATAATCGATTTTTATAATAAAAGAAGCATCCAAAGAACTAACACAATACGAAGAACATCAATATGATGAAAAAGAGCGAAAAACCCCAGATGTTAATAACAAACATCCGGGAAACAAGAAAAAAACACACTAATCAACAATTCAACACACAAAAATTAGTGAGTTTTTAAATCTTGTTTAATTTTTTGTTCACAAATAATATAAAAAACTTACGAAAAATCAATTATCCATACCAAAATAATATAACAATGTTATTAAAAACCAATTATGATGAAAAATTTCATCCAAAAATATATTAAGTTTCTAGGAATGTTAGATAATAATAAACTTTAATAATAATTTCATTTATAAATTAATTATAACTGAAACACATGCGGGTGGAATTTTGGAAAAACCACAGTTGATTAATTTTATAGCTAAAGTATTGGAGGATTCTGGTTTTAAAGTATACAAGAACTTTAAGACATCACAACGAGTTATTGATATATATGCTGTATTGCCAACAACAATAGGGGATTTTGGTGTTGTCATGGCATGTAACAATTATGATAAAGAGTTTGAAGTTGGAATTGATGTATTAAAAGAGATGGAAGATGCAGCTCAAAGTCTTAAGGCTTCAAAGGTTGCCGTTGTTACATCTGCTTATTTTGATAATCAGGCTACTAATTATGCCCTAAGAAGAAATATCAAATTGGTTGATAGGGATAATTTAACAGAATTGGCCAAAAAATATCAGGACAATTCCCAACAAACCACTTTAGATAGTGATTATTCAACTGGTGATGTTTCATATGTTGAGGATGAATATCCTGAGTATACTTATGATGCTTCTGATATGGATTATATAATGCGCAGACGTGACAGTAATCCTACTATTTATAAAAATACATTATATCCTCAAGTTGAAGAGTATAATTCTCACAATTCACCTTTTTCATTTTTAAATAAGCGTAGAAATAAGAAGACCAATAGTCTTTATCCTACAAATTTATATGATTATGGTTATTCTTCAGGCCCATCATTATTTGATCGCCTGCAGCCAATTTTAAGCAATCCTATTGCTGTTATTATAGTTGTTGTGCTCATTTCATTTTTATTATCTTTCTTATTTGGAAGGGTATTGAAAGTTAATTCTGGTATAAGTGGCTTAATTGAGATGGTTGTGGCATTAGCTCTATCTTACGGTTTAACATTTCTTTATGTTGACAGATCAAGATTCTTTATCACCCGTGGTACTGTAATCTTCTTTATTTCACTTATAATATTGATTATTTTAACATTATTATTCTAATTTTTTTCTTTTTTTTGATTTATTAATCCTTTTTTAATTCTAATATAATCAGTATTGCTCCTAAAAGATATAAAAACCAAATCATTATGTCTGTCGGACCGGTTTCAATCCATATTAATGTGTGGGTTAATATAATTGAGTATATTCCGATTCCAACTCCTTTTTTAGCAATTGAATGGATTATTTTTAAAAATGCTCCCATAAACAACATCTGGATTGTAAGGCCGATATAACCAAAATCAAGCATTACCGGACCGAACATTGTTGAGGTTAGGCATACGTCATAGTGAAGGACATAGTTTCCTATAAATGATCTTGGGCTTCCTGATGAAAATATCATTGATAATATATGTCCATGGGTTGTTCCTGCAAGAGGAATGATTTTTTCAAACACTTCCTGTGTAAATGCCGCCCTGTAAAATATTAACTCAACGGGGTTTAACGTCCAGGTTTGTGTGGCAATGGACTGTGATGCAATATATCCTACAGCAAGTCCTCCAGCAGCAATAACTGCAACGAATAGAATTCCAATCTTTTTAGAAATTTTTCCAAGATAATACATTGTAATGAATACGCTGACAAGTATTCCTATAACGGAGGTTCTATAACCGTTAAGGCCGAAAATCAATGCTCCAAGCAAAACTAAAAGTAAATATTTTCTATCATAGTATTTTGCAAGTAATATGTTAATTAAAATTAAAAATAATGGGTAAGCTATTCTCCAAAGATTAGTTGTTGCATTTGCTTTTAATACACTATTAAATAATGGTATTCCACCTAATAATACCATATTTAGGCTTTGCAATATCAATGCGAATATAACTAATATCAGTATAATCTTTTCTGATAGAAAATTGATTTCTTTAGTTTTTTCTATTGTAAACTTTTTGGAAACAATAAAACTAGCAATTGCGAATAATATGGCCGCAAAAATTATTGTTATTATGGTTTGTGTGTTCAAAGGGTCTTTAAACCTATAATTAAAAGATCCAATGTAACCCATTATCAAGAAAATTATTATTGCAATCGGTACAATATATGGATGGAAAAAATCTATTTTTCTAGGGCTGAAAGACATAAGTTTCCTCCAAAGTTAGGCATAGCGGCTACATGTGTATGCACGTAGCTGGCCAATGTATTTTTTTCCATAAATCCGTCTTGTAAATTGTATGAACCTTTTCCTCGAGTTATTTTGAATGCAAATTCATTTTTTGGTGTGTCTACAATAACTTTTGAGTAGTGGAATTCATGTCCATGGAATACTTCTCCTTTTTTAGATATTATGTTGTCTTTTTGAACTTCTGCAATAGTATATTTCAATGCCTGTACACGTTCTGTTAATATTGACTTGTAAGGATATACATTTACTACTGCATCTTCATGTATTGATTTCATAAGATACATTAAACCACCACATTCGGCAAAGATAGGGCGGTTGTCTAGGTGGAAGTTCTTGATATCTTTAAGCATACTTTGATTATTTGATAGCTCTTTTGAAAACAGTTCGGGATATCCTCCTCCAATGTATAGTCCATCAATATCCGGTAGGTTTTCATCACTTAATGGCGAGAAATATTCAATTTTAGCCCCATTTACTTCCAATGATTCAATATTTTCCTTATAATAAAAATTGAAAACTTCATCGTATGCAACTCCAATTTTTACTTTTTGCTTGTTTAGATTATTCCAAATAGGTTCCAAATCAGAGTTAATCTTAGGAGCAGTTTTGGCAATTTCAACCAATCTATCTAAATCAATCGAATTTTTAATTGTTTCACACCATATATCAATGAATTTCAATGAGTTTTCTCTCTCACGTGCAGGAACTAGGCCTAAATGTCTTTGTTCTATTGAAATATTGTCATCGCGTATGATTCCTCCGATAACTTCGGTATTCGTAATCTCTTCAATTGATTTTTTGGTTTTTTCGTAGTGTGCCTTGTTTTTAACTTTATTTAAAATAACTCCTGCAATGTTAATTTCAGGATCTAATGCCTTAAAGCCCAATACCAATGCAGCAGCACTTTTAACTAAACTTCTGGAATTAATTATTAAAATAACTGGAGCTTTTAGGGATTTGGCTATTGAAGCGGTGCTTCCAATATCATTTATTGAGTCAATTCCTTCATAAAGGCCTCTGACTCCTTCAATAACTGCAATGTCCTTATCTTTCATCGCCTTATTGAATGAGTCCCTGACCTGTCCGTCATGCATAAAGAATGAATCTAAGTTCCTGGAAGTATTTCCAGTTGCTAAAGTGTGGTATGATGGGTCGATATAGTCCGGACCTACTTTGAACGGCTGCACATTATATTTTTCAGATAATGCTTTCATGATTCCTGTTGCAATTGTAGTCTTTCCAACTGCACTACCTGTTCCTGCTAAAATAACTCTCATGAATAATAATTTATTTTGATTATATATTATCTTTTTGAAATCATTTGATTTTAGGTATGGTTCTAAAAATCTTGATTCTAAAACTAAATTTTCAAAAATAGGATTTTTGGTAATTATAGAAAATTTTAAAAAAACAGATTAAGAGGGCATTGCCCCCCTTAATCTACAATAGTAATTTTGTTTGATATGTTAGTTCCATTGAAACTTGAAGTAATGATATATGAATCATTAGGTGATCCTAATCTAATATTCAATGCAGCATAACCTTCATCATTTGTGGTTCTTTGATAGAATACTCCGTTAATGTTGAAAGTAATATTTTGATTAGGGAAAGGATTTCCTTGACCATCAACTAATAATGCTTTGAATTGATCGGAAATACCATATTTTTTAACTAAGTCTTCAGCAAACAGGACAGGCAATACTTCAATGTTATTAGATACTCTACAGTCATTGTACATTGCTGTTATCGTGTAGTTTCCAGGACCTAAATTAATGTTTAATTTAGCCTGACCTGATTCATTGGTTTGGCGAGTGTACATTACACCATTGATGTTGAATGTGACGTTTTCACCAGCACCTACCACTTTACCGTCAGCACCTAAAATAGTAACAACATATTGGGAACCGTTTCTGTAGTATTTTACTAAATCATCATTATCGATTACCCTAGATAATACAGTAATGTTGTTTGAATGTGTCTGATTATTAAATGGATGATAAGCAGTAATGACATATTTTCCAGCTTCTAAATTAATGTTTAATTTAGCTTTTCCTTCACTGCCATTTACTTGGCGAGTGTAGAATACGCCATTGATGTTGAATGTGACATTTGTTCCTTCAGCTAAAGGATTGCCTTGGCCATCAAGGAAAGTGGCATAGTATTGAGATTCATTTCTGAATATTTTTACCAAGTCATTACCACGAATAGTAGATAAAACAGTTATTGTGTTTTCAACAGTGGAATTAGTATAATTTTCTCTGCCAATATAAGATACAGAACATGTATAATTGCCAGGGTTTAAATTAATGGCAATTGAAGCACTACCGTTTTCATCGGTTGTTCTATTATAAGAAACACCGTTAATAGAAAGAGTTATATTTTCATTTGCAAATGGATTGCCTTGGCTATCGAATAATTTTACTTCAAATCTTGTGCCGTTTTTATAATACATCACAATGTCTTCAGCTTGAATAATGACACTTTCCATGGGAATGGTGTACACTTTCAATATTGCTGTTACATTATCTTTAGCAAGGTCCTCCCAATTGACACCATCCACACTTCCAAATGAAACGTTTTCCTTATGATGATGTCTTGAATTAGATTCGAAAGGTAGAGAACTATTTTTGAATACAACTTTAAAAGTATCATTTGCTGAAATTGGAATGTATTGTGTTAATTTGATGGTATGATAACCTGCAAATGGGCTTACGCCATTTTGTGTGTGTTTTAACACTCCATTAACATAAATATCAAATTCATAATCAACTCCCTCACTATCAAAGTAAGTACCCACGGCTGCAATTAAATCATCTTCAAGAGCAGTGTAGGTATTTGAGAAGTACTTGTATTGATCTACAAAGTTATTTAACTGTCCCGCATCTGCTTGATAATTCTTATTGTATGGAACAGTGTTGTTAAATAAGTAAGCCGCATAGTATGGATACTGCTGAGGGTTTTGAGTATTGAATGAGGTATCATAATATGATAGGTAGAAATAGCCTTCATCTCCCCACTCTGTACCCCAGCTGTTTTTAATAATCCATGCACCATCACCAGAAGGCGGATTTAGGAAATTACTTGCAGGATAATTATCATCCCAACCAACAAGGGTTACCGCATGATTTATACCTTTAGTTCCATTGTAATAACGTGCAGCAGATGTTTCGTTATAATATTTTGAATTCTCACCTGCATAAATTGCCACTAGAAATGCTCCGTAGTCCATTAATGCTTTTTTAAAGATATAATTGTCTGTTGCATTTTGACGAGCCGGGAAGAACACTACGTCCTGAACATGTATACTTTCATTTGCCATGTTGATATGGGTGGATACTTTTCCAAGCTCATCATATCTATCCAGATCGGTTGGATATGGACCGTACCAGTTTACAAGATATCCGACACCTGTGGATTGTTGTGCACCTTCTAAAATTCCATCAACTCCATAAATTGAATATTGAAGCATTGTATTTTGAATATTGTCCTGTGAAAAATTATATAATTTTCCGGTTGCTTTAAGCAATGCTGATTCTAAAGCACCGGATGTTGCAAATGTCCAGCATGCACCCATATTACCCTGGTCTCTGACAGGACCCACTAATCCATAATCCTTTAAATTGAATTTATCAGGTAAGGTGTCAAATTTATAAGGAGTGTTATTAATCAGTGTTAATTCTATTCCGTCGTTTACCACAATTGTTGCATAAAATGTGTTGTTAACAGAAACTAAATCATTATTGAATTTATTGTCTTCGGCAATGTCTTGTGTTGAGAATACTGAGTATAGGGCATTTCCGTTATCCTTAAAGGTGTTGTTTTGTAATGTGAGTTTGGAATCATAGGTGAATACCGCATCCCCTTTGTTTGATCCGTGATTGTCAATGAAAGTTGAACCCTTGATTAATATGTCTCCTTTATCAAAGTACAATACTCCCCCAATTTCCAAATCTTCTTTAACAACATTATTTCTCTTGAATGTGGAATTTTCAATGGATACATCAGCATATGATGTCCATAATACTCCACCATCATACATTGCAATATTATCTTCGAAAGTTGAGTTGATGATATTTAACTCAGCTCTAAGCTGCATTACGGCACTTCCAAATGCCGCAAAACAACCATGGAATTTTGAGTTGGTGATTGTCACATAACCCTGATCAATATCAGCAAAAATCACCCCACCATCCTTACCTGAAGTGATATTTGTAAATTCACAATCCTCAACAGTTAAATTAACCGCATATTTAACGCCAATTGCACCAGCACTATTCAAAACAGTAAGATTCCTGAATTTAGTGTTACGTACAGTCACCCTACCATCTTCACCATAAATTGCATTGGCATAGCTTGAACGTGAATTTGCAAAAGTAGAACTGTCAACAATCAATGCTCCGCCAGAAAAATAAATATGTGACCATTTTGACTCGATTCCACCTTCAAAAGTGGAATTTAGAACAATTACATTACATTTTTCGTTGAAAAAAATGTCTGAACTCTTAGTACCAGTATTTGAAATAAATTTTGAATTGTTTACAACCAAATTAGTAGCATTTAGTTCAATTCCACCAGAAGCATATTTGGAGGATGAGTTTTGAATGGTGACATTGTCCAGATAATACTCTGCATTTGGCTGAACGAAAGACACAGCACCATTTAATGCATTTTTGATTATCAAATTTTTTAGAGTGACATTGTTCCCAATTATATTAAATATTCTTGCTTTTCCGTTTCCGTCAATACTATATCCGTTACCGTCCAAAAGGAAGTTGCTTTTGGAGACATTAATTCCATCTGTGAAATTGATGTCATTGCCTTCATCGTAGACATAGTCATGAGTAAGTTTTAATTCATTTAGACTTCCATTTATCTCATTATTTAAATCATTGAAGTTATCATTTGATGAATCTACTTTTAACAGATTTCCCTCAGTTGTAAAATCTGTTATATTTTCTTCAGCCGAAACCGCTGACACTGTTAATAATATCAGCAATATCAAACTGAAAACAATTGATTTATTTATGTTAATCATAATATAATTTAAGAAAACAGTAACATATATAATTTACATAAAAATAACATTTCCTTTTCATTTCTTTGATTAAATCAAAAATTCAATGAATATTTTTTTGTTTGAATCAAAATACTAAATAATTCACTCGATTTTACATTCTTTTTATATTAATTAAATCATTTTATATAATATTAAAAATAAAAATTAAATCATAATATATGGTGGTCAAATGAGAATACTATTAATTCATTCTGATTATTTAAATTATAATGTAAAAAAGAAAACACCTGTGGCTGAAGAAATCGAAGAAGCCAAACATAACGGTTCTTTTGATGATTCTTTAGTAGTATTCACAGCTGTTGAAAAAGAAGACGAAGATAATCCTCAAGGAATTGTTAAAAACTTAGTCAAAGAAGTTTTAAAAACTAATGAACAAGTTAAAGCAGAAAATATTGTTTTATATCCATATGCTCATTTATCTTCTTCATTAAGCTCACCAAAAGTGGCAGTTGAGATTTTAAAAGATGCTGAAGAAGCACTTCTGGCTGAAGATTTAAATGTTCAAAGAGTACCGTTCGGATGGTATAAGGCATTTGAAATATCCTGTAAAGGTCACCCATTAAGTGAACTTTCAAGAACTATCACTGCAGATTCAGAAGAAGAAAAAATAGAAAGAAAACCTTCTAAATGGCAAATTCTTGAAGGAAATGAAATAACTGAAATTGAAGATTTTAAATTTGACAATAAGGCCTTCAAACAGCTTGTCGATTATGAATTAGGTCAAGGTGCATCTGATGAAGGAGAACCTCCTCATGTCAAATTAATGAGAGAAAAAGAAATCTGTGATTATGAACCTGCATCCGATGTAGGTAACCTCCGCTGGTATCCAAAAGGAAAATTAATCAGAGATTTATTAGATGATTATGTTTATGATTTGGTAGTTGATCGTGGCGCAATGCCTGTTGAAACTCCAATCTTTTATGATTTGGACAACCAGGCAATTTACGAACATGCCTACAAATTCGGTGAAAGACAATACAGAACTGACACCAAAAAGAATTTAATGTTAAGATTTGCAGCATGTTTCGGTGCATTCAGATTAATGAGCGATTCATTCTTAACCTGGAAAAATTTACCAGCTAAAATCTTTGAATTAACACATTACAGTTTCAGATATGAGAAAAAAGGTGAAGTTGTAGGTCTTAAAAGATTAAGAGCATTCACCATGCCTGATTTCCACTCTTTCTGTGCTGATGTACCATCATCCTTGGAAGAGTTTGCAGCCCAAACTGACATGTGTCTACAGACTGGTAAAGACTTGAACCTAGACTTTGAAGTAATCTTCAGAGCAACCCAGGACTTCTTTGATGAAAATAAGGAATGGATGTATGAAATCGCATCTAAATTCAACAAACCAATTCTTTTAGAAGTATTGCCTGAAAGACATCATTACTGGGTTTGTAAAATCGATTTAGCAAATATTGACTACTTAGGTCGTCCGATTGAAAACCCTACAGTTCAAATCGATGTTGAAAGTGGAAAAAGATTTGATGTTGAATACTTAGGTGAAGACGGCAAACAGCACAACCCAACAATCTTGCACTGTTCACCTACAGGAAGTATTGAAAGAGTCTTATGTGCAATGCTTGAAAAGACAGCTATTGAGTTAAATGAAAAATCTCCAATGTTGCCAACCTGGTTAAGCCCGATTCAAGCAAGAATAATAACTGTTGGAGAAGCACATGAAGAGTTTGCAGAAGAAATTTACGAAAAAATCAATGCTTCAAACATCCGTGTAGATATTGATGACCGTGACGAAAGTGTCGGTAAAAAAATCAGAAACGCATCCAAAGAATGGATACCTTATATATTTGTTATCGGTGATAAGGAAGTTGAATCCGGTAAATTCCAGGTTACTGTTCGTGAAACCGGAGAAAAAGTGGACATGGATGTTGATGAATTAATATCTGAAATTTCAGACAAAAATAAAGGAATGCCTTTCAGAAGATTACCTTTACCAAAGGATATCTCAAAACGCATTAACTTCCAATAATTATATTTACAAATAAAAATAAATTATAAAGTGTTATTATATAACGGAGGAAATTTAATGGACCCAATGTATAGAATAGGAGAAGCTCTTATTGGAGACGGCCCTGAATTAGCACACATTGATTTATTAATTGGTGACAAATTCGGCCCTGTTGGTCAAGCTTTCGCTAATGGATTATCCAATCTCTCAGTTGGACACACTCCATTAACCAGTGTAATCAGACCAAACTTAATGACAAAACCAGCAACTTTAATTATTCCTAAAGTAACTGTTGGTGATTTAGACGCTGCTAGTAAAATATTTGGACCTGCACAAACTGCTGTTGCAAGAGCAGTAGCTGATGCGGTAGAAGACGGTTACATACCAAAAGATATTGTTGAAGATATTGTAATTAACGTTAGTGTTTTCATTGACCCTTCAGCAGAAGATTACAGAAAAATCTATCAATATAACTATGGAGCTACCAAATTGGCTATTAGAAGAGCTATGGAAGGATACCCTTCAATTGATAAAGTTCTCGCAGAAAAAGACCGTGGAACTCACCCAATTATGGGATTCAGAGTACAAAAACTTTGGTCTCCACCTTACTTGCAAGTTGCTCTTGACTTAGACAGTAAAGAAGCAATGGCTAAAATCCTCAATGATTTACCTGATAAAGAAAGAGTACTTATTGAAGCAGGTACACCACTCGTTAAAAAATTCGGTGTCGGTGTAGTTGAAGATATCAGAGCACTTCGTCCTTCTGCATTCATCATTGCTGATTTAAAAACTTTAGATGTTGGACGTGTAGAAATTAAAATGGCAGCTGATGCAACCGCTGATGCAGTAGCTATTTCCGGTTTAGGTACTATTGAATCAATCAAGAAAGCTATTCATGAAACCCAAAAACAAGGTATCTATGCTATCTTGGACATGATGAATGTAGCTGACTTTGAAGAAAAATTATCACAATTGCCTGATGATTTAAAACCTGATATAGTATTATTACACAGAAACGTCGATCTTGAAACTTACAAAGCTGAAAAAGGTGAAGATGTAAGTGAAATGACCGAATGGGGTAACATCAAAAAGATTAAAGAAATCCTTGGCGGTGGCTTAATTGCAGTAGCTGGAGGAATCACTCCTGACAATGTAGAAGAAGCTATCGATAAAGGTGCTGATGTAATTATTGCAGGTAGATACATTATCGGTTCAAGAGATGTCAGAAGATCTGCTCAAGACTTCTTAGCACACTTCCCACCTGATCCTGATAATATGAGACTTGCAATGGATGAAGACGAACAAGTAAATTAGATTTATTTCTAATTTATTTTCTATTTTTTTTAAAAAAGAGGTATTTTTATGGGTTTTTGTAATTCTTGCGGCAGACCAATCGTAAAAGAAGATTATGGTACTAATGAGGATGGAAGTTTAAATCCTGAATTTTGTAAAGACTGCTTTCAGGATGGAAAATACACCGAGCCGGATATAACATTGACTGAAATGATTGTTCGCAAATCAAAAGAGATGATGGAAAAAAATCCAAGATTGCCAGAAACTACAGCAACAGGTATCACCACAACATTCATACCTGGACTTAAAAGATGGAATCCTGAATTTAAGGATGATTATCAATTTTAGATTTCTTTATTTAACATAAATTCTTTAACTTTACTTGCAATGTATTCATCGCGAGTTCTTGTTGTTTTTAATTTATATAATTCTTCTTCTAAATCGTTGTATTTATCAACTAAATCGTTATAATCAAGACGTAAGTCGTCATAATCTTTTTCTAGGCTTTCGTTGACCTCATACATTTCTGCATATGAAGTCTTTGTATTGAGATTTTCCTGTTTGAGCTGATCATATTTGGAAGTAACATTATCATAGCTGCTTTTTATATCGGCATGCTCTTCTCTTAAAGTGGAACATTTGGTTTTCAGGTTTTTATTTTCTTCTTTAATACTTGAATATTTGGTTTTCAGGTTTTCATTTTCTATTTTCATATTCACGTATTTATTTTTAAGATTTTCATTTTCTTCAATTAATCTAGAGTGTTTTGTTTTGATTTTATCGTTTTCTTCTTTTAGAATAGTCATTGTGTTTTGTTTTGATTCTTGGTTAATAGCTTCTAAATTGTTGATTTCATCTTCTTTAGCGTGAAGCTCTTCTTTTAGCTCTTCAATTATTTTTTCATATTCTGAGGAATTATCATTATTATTAATTAACTGTTCCAACTTTTCCACTTCCATCATATACAAGTAATTAGCTACTCTGTTTGCATGCAACTCTTCTTCCAGATTATTGAATTCTTCAATTTCAGACTGAGGAATTATTAAAACATTTTCTTTATTAGAATAGATGTCTTCATTTTTCGGCACTGTAATTTGAATTTGTTCAGTAGTATATTTCTTTTTTTCACCAGTTTTTAAAGTTCTGTGATACTCCCTTGAATATTTTTTTACAACACCATGTCCTATTTTCATAAATATTTCCTCAAATAATTACTATTATATTAACTTATGGAGTTTAGATATTATAAATATTGTGTATAATCCAGTGTTCAAATCATATTATTAGAAATTTTTAATTGCTTTGAAAAGCAATATATTATCATTTGGTCGTGGTTGATATGAAGATTTTTGGAATTTGTGGAAGTCCTAGGGTTAATACGACAGATTATGTGATTCGAAATGCTTTAGATAAATTAAAAAGTCATGGTTTAGAAACGGTGTTGTTTTCATGTGCTGGAAAAACGATAAAACCGTGTATGCACTGTGATTATTGTCTAAAAAATAAAAAATGCATAATTGAAGATGATATGCTTGATGTTTATGAAAATTTGCAGAATGCGGACGGCATTATTTTAGCTACTCCAGTTCAAAGCGGAGGCATTTCAAGCAATCTCTCAACAATCATGGACAGAACACGAGCTCTTGAAGCAATTGATTATAATTTGCTTAGAGGAAAAATAGGCATGAGCATTGCTGTTGGAGGTGACAGAACCGGCGGACAGGATTTCGCTCACTTAAAAAACATTACTTATTTCATGATTCATGGTATTATTCCGGTAAGTGGTGGTCCTTTCGGATCCAATCTGGGTGCTTCATTCTGGTCAAATGACAGTTTGGAAGATGTTAAAAAGGATGAATATGGGATGGAATCTCTCAATAGGGCATTGGTCGAATTTTCAAAGTTCTTAAAAAAGTATATTTAGGTAAAAACCTAAATCACTTTTTTTTCATTATTAAAACACCACATCCTACACCAATGATTATTCCGATAACTGCTCCAATAACTAGTGGCAGTCCAAAACTATTTCCGTTTTGGGGATTTTCTGTCGGTGTATTCATAACCTGGTTTAATCCTTGCAATATCGTGTCATTATTAACGTCTTTGATAACAATGATCCTATTTGATAAATCCTGATGATTTTTTAAGAATTCATCTCCGGTATCCTGATATGCTACAAGCAGTATTCTTTTATTTGTATTGTTAATGCTGTGTTCCAGGATGTGTGCTACTTCATCCTGTGATGTGAATTTATAAACACTGATATTTTTTCCATTTGCATCAGCTATATCCTTTACGAGTTGTCCATTCGTGTCATTTGCAATAACCATTGTATCTGCAGTAACATCAACTCCATGAGCAGATACTGCAGTTATTGCTAGAATGGATACTAATAATAAAATTAATATTTTTTTCATTTAATCACCTATATTTTATTTATCTCCATTATTTCGGGTTTTATTTTTTTAATTGCAGTAATAATTATTATATTTGCAAATCCTTCTATTATTGATATGAATAAGTAGAATGGAACTAAAGTTGCAAGCAAAACATCAAAATTCATTGCACCGGATATTATTAAAATTGCCACTTGTCCAAAAGTCGCCGCCATGATTCCTATTATTGTTGAGGCGAAAATTGCAACTTTTTTGTTTATGTCTTCGAATAATTTATAGAATCCATAAGTTACAAAAGACAGTATAAATCCCATTACTAGGAAGTTTGCTCCAAGAATGGTTATTCCCCCCATATTAAGCATCAATGACTGCATTATCAGACTTAAAAACGAAACTATGTTTGATGAATTCGGTCCAAGCATGATTGCTATAAGAGGTATTAAGAAAAAGTGTATAGGAACTCCTAATGGTGATGGGATGGATAAGGATGTTACTGTAATTGTAAATACGCTAAAAATAGCAATAGATATAATCCTTTTTTCTTTATTTTCATCTTTAGAAAATTTATAAAGGAATATTGATATTATTATTAGGGTTAATATCCAGTATATTATCGCTTGATTCAGTGGAACTATTCCATCAGGTAAATGCATAAAATCACCTATATTACTATTATTTATTATTTTATTTATTGTATATTAATTTTTATAAAAAAAGTATTATTTAAATTTTTTTCTTTATTTTCTTTTTTTTCCAATAAAATTATTTAATTTTATTTAATTTTTTAAAATTCTTTTTTTTCAATATTTGTATGTCTTATAATTTTATCATTGTCATTGTAGTTTAAATATAACATTGTTAATAGTATTACTTATTTTTTTTATCTCATTTTTATCTTTATTTTTTATTATTTTAATTATTTTTATTTAATTTTTCATTTTATTGTTATTATATATTTAATTATTGAAATTAATTATTTAATATTTTTATTTTTTTATTTATTTGGATTTTATTCATTTTACTGTTTGTCGATTTTGAAAAAAGTAATACTTTTTTTAATTTTTTATTAAGTTATGTAATAATTAGATTTATATTAGTATTACTATAAATCTTACTTTGTATTATGTTTAATAATTTTTAGACAGAATACGACTTTAAAAAAAATTTATAAATTTATTGGGGAGGCTAAATTATTAGAAAACAATTTATTGTGCTGATGATTTTGTGTGTAATCTTCACATTATTTGTTGGTGGAGTTTCTGCAGAGGATGTAACATCTGATGTGGATAATGCAGTATTGGCTGATTCAATTAGTTCTGATTTATCTCAAGTTAATGTTGCGGTAGATTTTGAATTTTCAGATGATAACAGCAAAATTACTCCAACTTTTGGTGTTGTGAATAATACAGTCATATCTCAGAATTATGATAACTCATCAAAATATTATAATGTTAAAATTAATTCCACCGGAATTGCAGATAAGATAAATGTTTCAATCTCTGCTCCGGGTTATTTAACTCAATATAAGCTGGTAGATTCAAAAAGTGTATCTCCGGTTAATGTTAAAATGTTGGCAAGTGATAGTTATAAATTAGGTCATGATGTAACTGCAAAAGCAGATTCATTGCTTGATTTTAAAAATGCTGATGCAGTATTGGCTATTACTACTGCAGGTGTACCAAAATTAAATGGTAAAACCAGTGAAGCAGCTATTGATGGAATTCTTAACTATGCTACTGGCTATGTTTCTTATGGTAGGGGTAATATATTAATGTTACGTCAAACTGCAGTTGATCCTATTGATTTTTGTTTTGTTACAAAAAAGGGCAATAATCTCAATGCAGCTATATTCTTGAATGGACAAACAAAAGAGGCATATCTTGGTACAATTTCCGAATATATGACTACATCCCAATGGAATACTTTATTTAAGGCTGTTGGTGGTGAAAATGCATTTTCATTCGCTAGTTTGGCTAATGGATGGAATGATGGAGTAACCTTCGATGTTTTACAAGAAGCAGCTTTCCATGGACACATCTGTGAAGGAACCCTAGGTGGTTATACAATAACAAAAGCATTACTTCAATATTATCCTCCAATTAAAGAAACTGGAAACGGAAAACAATCTCCTGGTGATATAACTTCCTATAAAGTATTAGGTATTCCTGGAGATTCAGCTAACGATGCTGTTATTTTCTTTTTAGATGCCACCTCTGGTAAAACATCATATGTTGGTTTTAATACTACTTCCACAGGTGCAACTGAAAAGATGATTGGTTTTATTCGTTGGAATAGTCAAACTAACAAAGGTACCATTGTTGTAATGGAATATGATTCTGATACAAATAAACAATTGTTTGAAAAAGAAACTGGAATTACTGGTGACGGTAGTTTGGAACAATTAAAATACAATACCTGGTGGATTAACAGAATCTATAAAAATCCTGCAAGTCTTGTTAAAATTTTAATTGAAAAAGAAGGTTTAACAAAAGAACAATATTTATATTTGGTTGGAGTTGAAGATGACGATGAAGATGAAGAAGGTCATGTTATTAACGCTACTAATTCCCATGGATTGGATTATGCTTATATTCAAGGATTAGATTTACCTAATGCTACTCGTGACAATGTTATCGCAAATAAAGGTTCATTAACTTATAACGATTTTAAAGATATTGGAAGTAAAGCTGCAAAAACGGCTAAAGACATTTATGAAAAAGAATTGGGTGTTAAAATACATAAAGACATGCCTAATTTGATGGTTTTAACTTCTGCCGGTTATGTAATGATTAATGAACAATCAACCGAAGCATGTTGGGATGGTTTATTTGAGGAATTAGGCTCTAGATTATCTAGAAAAACATTATTACCTAATCATAAGGCTATTTGGACACCATTATGGTTTAATTTCTTATTAAAACAAGATGATGGTTCTTTAATGAGTATATATATGAGATACAATGAGGATGGAACATTCTTTATTGGTGAGTATAATGGAACTCAAGTATATAACATTAATATGACTACTCTCAACAATTCAGCATTATCTGGCGGAATCAGTGCCAGTGCATACCCTGATGGAAACTACTTCAGTATTCAAAGTATTTCCAATGCATGGTCTGCAGGTCCTGCATTTGATCAAATAATGTCTTTCTTATTCCATAATCATGCATGCCCTGGTGTACAGCCAGGATTTTTCATAGTTGACTATATCCAAGAAAATTTCCCACTCAATGAAAATCAATCTTACATCTATATTGCAAACGAGCAATATTGTAAGGATGACAGTCTTGAATATATATTGGACGTATCTCCTGGTCTCGGTAATTATCTTGTTCAAAAATTAACAAGCGATGAATATAAAGGGGCTGATGATTTAGATGAAGAAGGTATATTGATTATTTGGGATTCTGCCAATAATATTGGTCAGGCTGTATCTATTAGTTATAAATGGCCAAGTCCTGATTTAAGTGCATATGCAACTTCAGAATCTAAAAGAGCTGCTCAAATTCAAGCATTCATTGATTTATACAATGGCAATGAAAATCCTATCTTAACTGAAAATTATCATACTGTTGCTCATGGTGACAGCAGATGGATTACTCAAGAGCAATATCAAACCATCATTTCTGGCGGTGAAGGTAGTAGCCTTAAGTATTTAAGAAGCTTAGATGATGTAAGTAAAGAGGATTTATTAAAAGCTATTGAAGAAAGTAAAGCTAATGCTGAATCAAATAATACAAATACAAACACTAACAGTAATACTAATACTAATACTAATTCTAATAGTAATTCAAATGTTCCTTCATCCAGTTCTAATATTGGTTCAAATACTGCTCAAAGAAGTTATTCAAGTGTCGGAACTTCATCTAACAATAGGGTAAATGATGTTTCTGATGCGTCTGATGAGTCAGATAATTCTGATGGATCTCCATCTGATTCAGGTAAATCTTATGAGGTTACTAAACAACCGGTTACTAAATCAGCTTCTAATAATAACTTAATTTATGCAGTTGTTGGAGTTTTAATCATTGGTGTTTTATTCGGTGTTGGATATATGAGACGTAAAAACTAATTTAATAAGATTATTATTCAATAATCTTTTTTATTTTTTTCGTGATTAATATGAATTATAAATTTTTAGCAATATTTGTTTCTGTTTTATTTGTTTTGTCTTGTTTGGGAATGGCTTTTGCACATCCAGGCCATGGCAGCGAATATGTTGAAGAGGTATCTTCATCTTCAGATAGTTCCCATAGTAGTTCTGTTGCTCAAAGTTCTAATTCTGGAAGCGGGTCTTCTTCTAGTTCTGCAGGTTCTTCTGGTGGTTCTTCTTCTAGTTCTGCAGGTTCTTCTGGTGGTTCTTCTTCTCAATCTTCTAGTTCTGCAAGCGGCGACAAATCAGTTAATTCAGATAATGATGTTAAAAATACAAATGAAAGTCTAAATAATACAACTTCTAATGTAAATTCCTCAATCAATGAAACAAATGATGGTAATGAGTTATTCAGTTTGAATAATATTATTATTCTTATATTTGTGTTTATTATTGGGTTTTTAGCAACAATATTAATATTTAAATTATTTAAGTAGAAATATTCTACATTTATTTTTTTTCACTAAATTTATATATCATATCCCAGTATAATAATATTAACTAATTTTATATAAGGTCATATTCATGGGAAATAAACTGATAAGAGGTAGTTTAATAATTTTTGCAGGTAATATCATATTCCGTATCGGAGGATATATTTACCGTTTATTAATGGCTATGCTTTTGGGACCAACCATGTATGGTGTTTTAGGTCTTACTTTACCATTTCAGGGCATTTTTCAGACATTGGGTGCGGGAGGTTTGCCTCCGGCCATAGCTAAATATGTGGCTGAATACAATGCCGTTGAAGAATATGACATGGCCAGACAAACCATTTACACAGCTTTAAAAATCATGGTATTTTTAGGGCTTTTATGTGGAGTCTTGATGATTTTTGTTGTAGCTCCTTGGCTGACTTATTCTTATTTGGGTAAACCTGAAGCATTAGTTCCTTTACAGATTGTTGGACTTATCACACCATTCAGTGTGGTTTTGGGTGCATTCAGAGGAGCATTTCAGGGTGTTTACAAAATGGAGTATATATTATATACCCGTGCTATTGAACAGCTTTTCATGATTTTATTTGCAACTGCATTTGTATTAATCGGATTATCTACTGTAGGTGCTTTATGGGGTACTGTCATAGGCTATTCCCTTGCCGCATTTTCTGCAGTCTATATTTTCAAAGTATACATGCCTAAATATATTCCTGAAGCCAGTCCAGATTTTGTTTTCACCAAAAGACAGGAGTTAGGTCTTGCTGTTACATTAGTTAAATTTTCCATTCCAGTTATCATAACGGCTATTGCCGAAATGCTTATTTATAATGTCTGTACAATTGTCATGGGTAAATTTTTAACGTTGGATGCTGTCGGATTTTTTGCAGCGGCAGATCCTATAGCACGTTTGCCTTTGATGATTTCAATTTCAGTTGCAACTACAATTTTGCCTGCTTCTTCTGAAGCGTTTAAGGTTAAGGATATTCCAACTTTGCAGAAATATGTCAATGAATCATATAAGTATTCATTATTGTTTGTCGTTCCGATGTGTGTGGGACTTGCTTTATTTGCGGTTCCTACTTTGAGGGTATTGTATTTTGCCAAACCGGAATATGTTGCTGGTGCATCAGCATTGGCTATTTTAGCTCTTGGTATGACATTTTATTCAATTTTTGCCATTTCCACAAGTATCGTTCAGGGTATCGGCAATCCGCGCATTCCAATGTATATTTTAGTATTTGGTGTGTTTGTAACTGCTATTTTAAATTGGATTATGGTTCCTATAATGGGTATTGCAGGAGGTGCACTTGCTACTACACTTGCATGCCTGGCAATGATGATTCCTATAATCTATTTTGTATTTAAATTAACTAAGGCAAAGGCTCAAAAATTGCCTGTTATTAAAATCATTGCTGCTTCAGCTATTATGGGTATTTTTGCATTATTAATTCCTAAAAATGCTATTTGGCTATTTCCAGGAATTTTTGCCTGTATTATTGTATACTTTTTTGCATTGATTTTGGTTAAATTTTTCACAAAAGAGGATATTACATCTTTAAGAGAACTTTCCTCAAAATTCGGCCCTATTTCCACAATTGCCAATAAACTTCTTAATTTTGTTGAAAGACTGGAATTTAGAAATGATTAATATATAGTAAATCTTATTTTATATAACAAACAAAATAAATAATGTTATATATCTTTGGAGGATTATAATATGACTGATGTAAAAGCTGGTGTCGAATATAAGATTAATGTAGATGGTAATTCTTTTCTTCTTGACAGCAAAAAATACCAACTACTTGAATCTATTTTGGATACTGGTTCCTTAACGGAATCTGCCAAAATGGTCAAAATTTCTTATGGGACCGCACTCAACTATATTGACAAAATTGAATCCACTCTTCAAGTAAAAATTGTGAGTACTTCTAAAGGAGGTAAAGGTGGTGGTGGGGGCACCACTTTGACTGAAGAAGGTTATTCTATTTTGAAAGAGTGTAAAAAAATCAATGCAATCATGGAGCTTCACAAGGATGTAAATGAAATCGAAGCTGAAGTTTTGGCAATTGATCAATCAAAAGGGGTCATGACTGTTAAAATGAATAGTTTTGAGGTTAACATTCCTTTGAATAAGAACTATGCTGTAGGTGATAAGGTTTTGGCATTGATAAGCTATGACAATATCTTTTTGATGCTGGAACCGCAAAAATCAAGTATCCGTAATATAATAAAGGGTACTATTGTTGAAATGAGACTCAATAATGAGATTATTCGCGTTAATGTGGATGTTGGGGGAGTCAATATCTATTCAGATATTACTGTATCCGCTGAAAAGGAATTAAATCTTACTATTGGTAAAGAAATCTATATTGGATTTAAAGCAATGTCTGTGGCTACATTAAAATTGTAGTTCATTATATGGGTGAGTTCATGTTACAAATTGAGGTTGATGAGTCTAAATGTATTGGTTGTGGCAAGTGTTATGAGATTTGCCCTAAAGCAGCTAAAATTTGGAAAGTTACACGCGTTGCACGTATATTAGATTTGCGATATTGTCATGTCTGTACATTATGTGCAATGGAATGTCCTACAGACTGTATTAAAATCATACGTGATGGTCCAAAGGATTAAATGCTTTAATGTAAAACTAATTATTTTGTAGGTAATAATTATGAGTCGAATAGCTGATGTTGAAAGGAAAACATCTGAAACGGATATAAGAATTAAGATGAATCTTGACGGTGTGGGAAAGTATAACATTTCCACTGGAGTAAATTTCTTCAATCATATGCTGGAATCATTTTCAAAACACAGCATGATTGATTTGGACATTACTGCTGATGGTGATATTGAAATTGATGATCATCATACTATTGAAGATGTTGGAATTGTACTTGGCGAAGCTTTCCTGAAAGCTATTGGAGATAAAATAGGCATTAAACGTATGGCTCATGCAATTGTGCCTATGGACGAGTCTGTTGCAACGGTTGCCATTGACATTAGTGGCAGAAGCTACTGTAACATGAACTTGAACTTTAAAAATGAAAAAATTGGCGACATGACATCAGACATTGTCGTTCATTTCTTTGAATCATTCGCATCTTCGGCTAAACTTAATATATATGGTGAAGTTCAGGGTGTAAATGACCATCATAAATGTGAAGCTATTTTTAAAGCATTTGCAAAAGCCTTAAAAGATGCTATAAATATAGAACATGACCAGATGCCATCAACAAAAGGAGTTATCTAGTTAATGGATTCATTTCCATTATCTTATTTTTTAGGTTAATTTTTAAAAAAGTTAAAAAAATAAGTAGATGTTAGTCTACTTATTCTGGTTTTGAGATTAAATCAGTTTTACGACCAGGGTTTCCTTCTTTCATGTGAGGAGTTCTTAAGACTGTGTCGTTGGATTTTTCTAATTCTCTTGCTTCTTGTGCTAATTTAGCAGCAGCAGCAGCGATTTCGTGTGCAGCAGCAACTAAAGGAATGAAGTTTTCGAATCCTTTGGTCATGAAACAACCTTTCATGTCTAAGTTTGCGACAGATCCAGCCATTTCGTATGCAGCGATAGCTTTTGCTTTTGCGTATGGGTTAGCAAATTCAGCAGCTTCTACAGCTTTTTCAGCAGTAATAATGAGTTTTGGTAATTCGATTTCTTCTCCAGCATCAGCAGCAGCAATTACGCCGTCAATGGTTTTTTGTACTAATCTTAATGCACCAGTTTCTGCTAATACTTTTAAGATATCTGCGTTGAAAATAGCCATTTCAGTTGGGTCTAACCATTCTCTTTTTGCACCAATCATTGGGTCAGACATTACAATAATGTAACCTAAACCTTGTTCGTCCATTTCATCTTTCTTACCTTTACCTGGTGCGTCACCAATGATGATTGCAGGTAAGTCTTTTTCAGATAAGAGTTCTCTTGCTTTAGCAGGACCAGGTGCTCCTGGGTTTGGTGAAATGAATATTGCGAAATCAGGTTCAAATGCGTCTATTTTAGGGACAACATCTTCTACTTGTTCTGGGTTCATTTTTGCTCCAGATCCAAATACTCTTACATCAATATTTGGTCTGTCTGCTCTTTCGTCTAACAACAAATCGATAACTGGTGAAGTACCAATGTTACCACTTTTGATAATAGCAATTTTAACTACCATATTAAATATCTCCTATATTTGTAATATTAAATATGGTGGGAAAATTATTTAAATCTTATTATTTAATTATTGTATTCAAATAAATATTATGAAAATTAAATATTGTTTAATTGTATAATTATACATCTAAAAAATTAATCAAATTATTATTATATTAAAAAAAATATATACTAACATTTAATTAGATTTTTTTGTAATAAGTAATAAATCATAGTTAAAAATAAGAAAAAACAGTGGTTCCGACGAGACTCGAACTCGTGATCCCCTCCTTGTAAGGGAGGTATCATACCACTAGACCACGGAACCAACAAATTATATTATGGATTTAATATTATATAAGTCTTTCGTTGAAAAATTATATATAAAAATAAAATAATATAATTATTTAGAAAATTTAGATGTGATATATATGGCTTGGGATGATAGTGCAAGTAAAGTATGGATGGATGGAGAACTCGTAGATTGGAAAGATGCAACAATCCACTCTCTTTCTCACGTAGTCCATTATGGAACAAGTGTTTTTGAAGGTATACGTGCATATAGTAATGAAAATGGTGTAGCAGTATTTCGTTTAAAAGAACATGTAAGAAGACTTTTTGATTCTGCTAAAATTTACAGCATACCAATTCCATACACTGAAGAGGAAATCGCTGATGCAATCAAATTGACTATTAAAGAGAATGGTTTAAAATCATGTTACATACGTCCTATTGTATTTAGGGGATATGGCGAGTTAGGTGTAAATCCTTTAAACTGTCCGGTCAATGTGGTTATCGCTGCATGGGACTGGGGATCATATCTCGGTGAAGAAGGAATGGAAAATGGTGTAGATATTGGAGTTTCATCCTGGAGAAAACCTGCTCCAGACACTTTTCCTGCTTTGGCAAAATGTGGAGCTAACTACATGAACTCCCAATTGGCTAAAATTGAAGCTATTGAACATGGCTATGATGAGGCAATAATGCTTGATTATATGGGTTATGTTTCAGAAGGCAGTGGAGAAAACATATTTTTAGTAGAAGATGGTGTTTTACACACTCCATCACTAGGTTCTTCAAACTTAAGGGGAATCACAAGGGATTCCATCATGAAAGTTGCTCGTGACTTAGGATATGAAGTTATTGAAGAGAGAATTGTTCGTGAAAGATTATACTTGGCCGACGAAGTATTTTTCACTGGAACCGCTGCTGAAGTAACTCCAATAAGATCAATTGATCATAAAACTATAGGTTCAGGTAAAAGAGGACCTGTTGCTAAGGAGATACAGTCAACATTCTTTGACATTGTTGAAGGCAAAATCGAAGACAAACATGGATGGTTGGATTACATTTAAGGTGAATAAATGGATATTATTCAAGGTATTATTATAGGTATTGTTCAGGGATTGACAGAGTTTTTACCGGTCAGTAGTTCAGCACACTTAATATTTGCCCATAATCTTTTGGGTGTTGAAAGCTCTCTTGCTTTCAGCACGTTTCTTCATTTGGGATCATTACTTGCGGTTTTGATATTTTTCCGTGCAGACATTTATAAAATGTTGCGTGCATGGCTTTTAAGTGTAGGCGACATTCTGCAGCACAGATTTAAGGAAGGTTTTTATTCAGATCCATATAAGAGACTTGCATGGTATGTAATTTTAGCCACTATTCCTGTAGGGATAGTTGGTGTCTTATTTGAAAGTCAGGTTGATGCTTTATTTTCTGGAGCATTATATGTTCCGGGATTTTTCCTGTTTGTAACAGGTACGATATTGTACTTGTCTCAAAGGATGGCATCAGGCCAGATTGACATGTCACATATGGGATGGTTCCAATCATTGTTCATGGGGTTAGCTCAAGCTTGTGCAATTATGCCGGGGTTATCTCGTTCAGGAACTACTATTGCATCAGGTCTTGTAATAGGTCTTGATAAGGAATTTGCTGCAAAATTCAGTTTTATATTGTCAATACCTGCTATTTTTGGAGCATTCATTGTTCAACTAAAAGATATAGGTTCATCTATGGGGACTGATGCTGCAGCAGTGATTTTAGGTTTTATTGCTGCATTCATTTCCGGGTATATGGCTATCAAATGGTTGATTGATTTGATTCAAAATAAAAGTTTGGATATTTTTGCTTACTACTGTTGGATTGTAGGAATTATTGTATTTGTTGGTTCAATTGCCCATATCTTCTAATGGGTATGTAACTCATAATTTTCAATTTTTTCATGGCATTATCTTTCATAATTGTGAACGGTTGGTGTATTTGAAAAAAATTTTAATTTTTTTTCAAAATTATTCTCTTTTTCTATATTTTTTTTATTGCGAATAGATTTTTCAATTATATATTGTAGATTGAATAAGGTTTTATTTATTTTTAATCTTTTTTATTTTTTTACATATATTAATATATTTTTTATACTTTTGTTTAATAATAATATATTTATTTAAAATTTTTTTAATCATTTTTTAATATACAATAAACAAAGGCATATATATTTTGAAAATCTTAATTAATACCATATAAACGTTCGAAAATATTTAATTTATTGGAGATTGTTAATATGGATAAATTTAAAATTGTATTGATTTGTTTAATATTATGTTTATTTTTATCACTTTCATCCGTGGCGGCGGCAGATAGTGATTTAAATACAACTGACAAAAATTTACTATCGCTAAATGATGTCTCTGCAAACCCACTTTCATCAACTAATGATGATATGGTGTCTGTTAATGAGAATTCGGAATCATTTACAGCGTTGAAAAATTTAGTAACTAACGGGGGAGATATAACTCTTGATAAAAATTATACCTATAGTAGTTCTGATTCATTGTCAAACGGGATTATTATAACAAAGGATGTAACTATCACTGGAAATGGGAATGTAATTATTGATGCTAACTCTAAAGCAAGGATATTTAATATTCAGGGTGCAACCGTTACCCTGAGGGGAATTAATTTTACAAATGGTGTCAGTAATTATGGGGGAGCTATTTTAACTGATAGTAGTTCAACATTAATCGTTGATGGATGTAGTTTTGAAGATAACTCCGCAACTCAGGGTGGTGCTATACGAATAGGAAGTACTAACTCAATAATTAAAAATTCTACTTTTTATAGAAATTATGCTTCATTTACTGGAAATGGTTATGGTGGTGGTGCTATAGAAGTATATACTACAGCTACAAATACTCTTATAACTAATTGTTCTTTTGAAGAAAATCATGCTGCGGCTCATGGTGGTGCAATTGAAATTAAGGACAATCAAAAGAATGTTATTATTAGGGATTCCTATTTCGGAAAAAATTATGCATATGGTAGCGGAGGATCAATTTTTGTTGAGCAATCAAGATATGTCGATATAATCAACAATACCTTCGAAGAAAATTATGTGACAACTAACAACCCTACTAATGCTTATGGCGGTGCCATACACTTTAATAATTGGGTTAAAAATATAAATATTATTAATTCTTCATTTTTATCCAATAATGCTGGTCGTGGTGGAGCAATTCGTATGGATGGGTCAGAAAATGGATTTGAATATTTCTATTTATACAATTTAACTTTTGAGAATAATTATGCGGTTTATGAGGGTGGAGGATTTTCTTCAAACCAGGCTTCAAGATATTTTTATTTTGAAAACTGTAGTTTTATAAATTGTACTACAGGCAAATCTAATGCTAATGGTGGAGGAATGTATTTAAATTCCAGATACTCTCAATTTAAAAACATTACTTTTATCAATTGTTCCTCTCAAAATGGAGGCTCATTGGATATTAAATATGATGTTGGAAGCACACTTTCTCAAATAACTATTATTAATTCTTCAGCTCAAAATGGTGGGGCTGTAAGGGTGTTTGATACTAGTTCAATATTATCAAATGTAGAAATAATTAATTCTACTGCTACAGGTTTAGGTGGTGCTATATATTGGACAGGTAGTTATGGTACTATGTATAATATTAATATTACTAATTCAACTTCTAATAATAATGGTGGTGCTATATACTGGTCAAGTAATAATGCATATACTATAGAAAATATTTCTGTTATAAACTCTAGGGCCACTAATGGTGGTGGATTATACTTAAACTCTCAAGGAAATACTATTATTAATATAAATTTAATTAATTGTACAGCTACTAATAATGGTGGTGCTTTATATATTAATTCCGATACTCAACATATAACTAATGGTATACTTAATGACAATAAAGCTACTAAATATGGTGGTGCAATTTATGTTGGTAATAATAATTACATATACTTTAATGATTTAACAATTAATGCATCAAATGCTTATAATGGTGGGGGATTATACTACGCCGGATGTATAGGTTCAGCATTATGGGTTACAAACTGTACTTTTACCAATAATAATGCATCACATAATGGTGGTGGAATATACTATGTAGTCGTTGATGGATTAGGGGATAATCCTGTTGTTTGTCGTGATTATAATGACTTTGACGGTAAAGGTGTATTAAAAAATGGCAGAACTTCTGTTTCACCTCAAGGTTCAGATGGTTCTACATATGCAAATCACATTAATAGTTCTTATTTCAAAAATAATAATGATTATTCATTAAATGTGTCCTCTTTAGCTGATTCAAATGCTATTATGGGTGTAGTAAATATTTCCAGTCCAAAAGATCCTAATAGAAATTCATATATGGTTGTTATCAATGTTACTCATGAAGGTGTTCCTGTTTCTCAAATGATTTTGAACACAACTGCAGGTTATGATACTTATTTCAATAGGATTTATGAAAAATTTATTATTAATATTAGGGAAAATTTAACCCGCAATACAAAATATGATGTTTCTGTCGGATTTGAAGATAGTAATTATTTATATAAAGAGGCAACTACTACTTTCACAACACTTGACATATGGAATATGGGTGATTTCAAGTATCTTCAAAGTTTAATCGATGATGTTCCTGATGGAGGAGTTCTTGATTTATCCAGATCTTTTGAATTTATTTCTAAGGAAGATTATGGAAATAAAGTCACATATCCTGATGATTATTGTATGAATATCACTAAATCCATTATAATTAATGGTAATGGATATTCAATTAATGCATTAGGTTATTCCAGAATATTCAATATTACAGCAAATAATGTGATTTTAAATGATATTGTATTTATTAATGGTAATTCTAGCGGTAAATATCGTGATTCTCTAGATAAAGGTGGAGCTATTTTCTGGGCTGGTCAAAACGGAATCATAAATAATTCGGCTATTGTATATAACTATGCGGGAAGTTATGGTGGTGGTATATACTACAATTCATCTGCTTCAGATTGTACTATTGATGAGTGTCTGTTCTCAAACAATAAAGCTATCAAAAATGGTGGTGCAATTGATTGTAATGCTACCAAAATGCGTCTTTACAACACTACTTTCGAATCAAATGTTGCTGAAAACGGAGCTGCTCTATGTAGGGAAGCAAGTGCTACCGGTGGATCAGGTAGAAATAACACATTTAGGTTAAACCATGCAGATATTGCTGGTGCAGCTCTTGCATGGATAAAAGCAGAAAAAATCTACATTGATACATATACATTCATTGATAACACAGCGGATTTCAGTGGTGGTGCAATATATGTTGGTGTTGGCAGTGCTAACTGTACTATTTTCAATTCCACATTCATTGGAAACAACGTAACTAATTTCACTGGTGGTCATGGTGGAGCTATTGAATGGTATGCTGTTGATGGTAATATTTTAAATTCAACTTTCATTAATAACAATGCATACACTGGTGGTGCACTCTATGTTGGAAGTGATTCAGGAAACATTAACATTACTAATTCAGGATTTTTAAGAAACAATGCGATTACTATTGGTGGTGCAATTGATTTAACAGCATCTTCTGTTGCAGTAAATAACACTTATTTCAGAGAAAACACAGCATCTGAAGGTGGGGCGATATTTGTGGGAGGAACCGGTGAAAACAATTTCATTAACTCCTCATATTTCACAAATAATATTGCTACATATGGTAAAGGTGGAGCAATTAACTGGAATGCTTCTGCAGGACAAATATTCAACACTAACTTCACACAAAACTCTGCAGAATATGGTGGTGCTGTTTACATTGGAGGAAATTCTGACAACAGTCAAATCACAAACGTAACATTCACCGGAAATAATGCTACTTATAATGGTGGGGCTATTGACTGGAATGCTACTGGAGGTAAACTTTACAACACAACCTTCATATCAAATTATGCAGGTGAGTATGGTGCTGCTTTATGTAGGGAATCTGGAGCTACTGGTGGATCAGGTAGAAATAACACATTTAGGTTAAACCATGCAGATATTGCTGGTGCAGCTCTTGCCTGGATGAATGTAACTGGAATCCATATTAATTATTATTATTTCTATGACAATACTGCTAATTCAAGTGGTGGAGCAATATATATTGGTAATGGAAGTGACAACTGTATAATTGATAATTCCATATTTGAAGGAAACAATGTTACTAATCTGACTGGCGGTCATGGTGGGGCTGTTGATGTAGTTGCAGATAATGCTTCAGTTATTAACTCTAACTTCACAAATAACAATGCGTTCTATGGTGGTGCTTTATTCGTAGGAAGTGGTTCTGGTAATACCAATATTACTAATTCAATATTCACCAAAAACAATGCTATTTTTGATGGTGGTGCTATTAATCTGCAGGCATCTGCTGTGACCTTAAACAACACTCACTTCTACACAAACACTGCTTTAAGAAATGGTGGTGCTCTTTATGTAGGTGGTGAAGGTACTACCAATAAGATTTACGATTCAAAATTCGAAGAAAACAATGCTGGAAACAATGGTGGAGCAATATTTTGGAGAGCATATGCAGGTCACATTGCATACTCTAACTTTACCAGTAACTTTGCTAATTATGGAGGTGCAATATATCTTAATGGTGTTTCAAGCAACACTAACATTACTCATGTGATTTTCAAATCAAATAATGCTACAAAAAATGGTGGTGCTATTGATTGTAATTCTACTCGTATGAACCTTACCTACACATTATTCGAATCTAATTATGCTGGTGAGTATGGTGCTGCTTTATGTAGAGAATCTGGAGCTACAAATGGTTTTGGATTTTATAATAACTTCACTTCAAATCATGCGGGAATTGCTGGTGCAGCTCTTGCCTGGATGGATGTGAAAAATATCAACATCAATCATTACATATTCACAAATAACATCGCTGATCAAATGGGTGGTGCTATCTATGCAACAAAAGGCAGTGATAATTTCATTATAAATAACTGTGATTTCAAGGGCAATAATGTAACTAACAGTGTTTATGGTCAGGGTGGAGCTATTGATTCAGATTCAACTGGTAACACTATCATAAATTCAAATTTCACTAACAATAATGCATTTGATGGTGGGGCTATCCACATAGGTAGTGATTCAGGTCATACAAACATTACTAATGTTACATTTAATCGTAACGGTGCTTATCATGATGGAGGAGCTATTAATTTAGTTGCATCTGGTGTTCGTTTAAATGACACTCGTTTCTATAGCAACACAGCTTTGAGAAATGGTGGAGCTGTATATGTTGGCGGTCAAGGTTCAACTAATGTTATTTTAGATTCTCTTTTCGATAAAAATGATGCTGGAAACCGTGGTGGTGCTATTGACTGGCTTGCGCAAAAAGGTAACATTACATATTCCAACTTTACCAGAAACTCAGCTCATGATGGAGGAGCATTATACTTGAATGGGGAATCAAGTGAAAGTGTATTGTCTCATTTAATATTTTCAAATAACACTGCAACAGGAAATGGTGGTGCTATTGACTGTAATGCTACTTTGGTAAACCTTACTCATACCCAATTCACTTCAAATCGTGCAGATTATGGTGCTGCTTTAGCTAGAGAATCTGGTGCAACTGGCGGATTTGGTATAAACAATACATTTATCAGAAACCATGCATATGTATCAGGTGCGGCTCTTGCTTGGTTAGGTGTGTCAAATATCCATATTAACAATTACACATTCATTAATAACACTGCTGACTATAGTGGGGCTGCAATATATGTTGGTTCTCAAAGTGACAATTGTATAGTTGATAATTCAACATTTATCGACAACTATGTATCAAATGCTATTTCCGGTCGTGGTGGAGCTATAGATTGGATAGGAAACAACGGTACAATCATAAACACTAACTTTACAAGATGCATATCCGTCAATGCAGGTGCGGTATATGTGGCTGAAGGCTCCGATAACATGACCATCAACAATACTGCATTCACTTCATGTAATTCATTAACCAATGGTGGTGCACTTGTCTTGTGTGGAGATAATGTGACTATCAGTTATTCCAATTTCATATCTTCTGTTGCTATGGTTGATGGTGGTGCTATAGCTGGATTTAACTCAGACAATGCAAATATTAGTTATTGCTTCTTCAAATATAATGTTGCTGCAGGCTATATTGACGTTGATGGTACTGTTTATGGTGAGGGTGGAGCAATCTATTGGGAAAACTCAACCAATTTAAGATTATCCAATTCAAAATTCAGACATAATGAGGCCCACTTGTCTGGAGGATCTATTTCCGCTGATAACTGTAATGATTCTGTTGTATTTAACATTACTACTTATGATGAAACTGCATTTAGAAATGGTGGTTCTATTGCATGGATTAACTCTAACAATGTAAATATTACAGATAGCTACTTCTATGATTCTGGAGCTAACTATTGTGGAGGAACAGTCTATTTAAGCAATGTATATGATATCAATGTAAAAGATTCCAAAATTAATTCCACTTACTCCTCTTGGGATTATGGTGGAGGGATGTATGTTGATGGTAATGTAACGATTGAAAATGTAACATTTAATAACACTCACTCTGATAAAACTTATGGTACTGCATTGTATTTCCATTCTGGTAACTCAACAGTAATTAACTGTACATTTGAAAATGCTAAAAATACAATTTTAATCAATAAAACTGCTGAAGTGCATTTAACTAAAAATAAAATCACTTCCAATAAGCCAACTAAAAACATAATGTATTTAACAGATATAGATGATGAAATTGTATCTGATGTTGTTAATTATGCAATTTGGAATGATGGTAATTTATATCTTGATAAAAACAATTTTGATTATGTAATATATAATAATGGAACGATTTGGACAAAAACTACTACTAAGATGCTGAATAATGAATCTTATAATGTGACATGGAACGATTACTTTATATTCTTTGCTAATATTACAGATGATAATTTGAACACAATTATCTCCGTACATTCCCTAAACACTACTAATAATGTTTATCAGGATGTTGGAAATCATTACATCCTTCCATATAATGCAGATACAATTCAATGTATTTATCAAGGTAATTTCCATCTCATACCTATTGATAAAGGTTTAAAGATGAACACTGTTTATAACGGTACATTAAATGTTAAGATGCCAGTAACTGTGTCAATTGATCAAATTGATATTACTCTTGATGGAATTTTAGTAAATGCTACATTAAAACCTGTTGCGGGTAGTAATTATACTATTAAAGGTCAAAATGTAACCTTTTTGGTATATGATGGTGATGGTAATCTTGTTAAAAACATCACTGTTGATATTACTGATATTGATGAACATAATATTGTGAATACTGAGTTTACAGCTTGGTCCGTCGCTAATGCAACATTACCAATGATGAATTTGGGAGCTGGAGTCTATACGATTGGAGCAAGCTATTCTGGAGATACATATCACATGGGTTCAATTGCAATAAACACGACCACTATCCATCTGCGTCAGTCCTGGATTATAGTTAATATTGAGAATATAACTTATGGTGAAAATATTATTGCATTAATCACTACAAACTCCAATGGAACCGTTCACTTTAATTTGCATGGAAGAAAAGAAGTTCGGGATGTGGAAATGACTAAAGGTCCTGATGGAAACTACACTGGTAGACTTGAAATCACTGTTGATGAGTATTTAACCACGGGCGACCATGATGTTGGTGTGGTTCTTGAGGAAAATGCATACTATGCATATGCAACCAATTTAACTTCATTTACTATATATAAATTAAATACAACTGTCAATGCAACTCCAATTAAACTAATAATTGATGTTGGTGAAAAACAAACAATTATTGTAATTGTAAATGACACTTATGCCAAAAAGAATGCAACAGGATTTGTAAACATTACTGTTGGTGGTAAAACATACTATGATAAATTGAATCCAAAAGGAGAAGCACAATTCGATGTTTTCGATCTTCATAAAGGACAGTACCAGGATATTGAGGTTAATTATGATGGTGATGCATACTTTAACTCAAATTCTGCTAAAGTTTCATTTGCAGTTGGCCAAATCAGTGATTATAATATAACTGTAAAAGTCAATGATGTAAAACTTGGTGAAAATGCTACTATTTATATAAGTCTGCCAACAGAAGTCACTAAAAACTTGACTGTATATGTCAATAATACAAAATATGAAAATGTGATTGTTAATAATGGATTGGCAATTCTAACTGTAAATACTGCGATTTTAAATAATCCTGGTCAATATATTGTTAATGTAACTTATCCTGGTGATGATGTTTATGCATTGAAATACAATAATGGAACTAAATTCAATGTGACTGCAACTGATGACTGGAATTTATATCTATCTGTTGAAGCGCATACATATGGTCAAAATACTATATTTACACTAACAGTTCCAAGCAATGTCGAAACTAAAAAAGTTAACTTGACAATAGATGGATTATACTATCAAGTTACAATTGATGCTAATGGTGAGGGTAGTTTAACATTAAATAATTTGTCTGGCGGATTGCACACAGTTATTGCAAATTACACTGGTGACAGCAGATATCTAACCAAAACAAATTCAACTAAATTCCTGATTAATCAAGCGGCATCTACCGTAACATTATCACAAAATGCAAATGGTGATGTAATAGCTACAGTACTTCCTACAAATGTGACTGGAACAGTAACATTTTATGTTAATGAAAGAAATTATACTGTTGTTTTAACTGGAAATACTGCACTATTGAATAAAGATTTGACTGTTAGAAATAACTCAATTGTTGTTATTTACAATGGGGATATTAACTTTACTTCATCCAAAAACTCCACTAAATTCTCTACTGCTAAAAACACTGCTTCAGTTAATGTTACTGCAATTGATGTTGTTTATGGAAATGTATCTGAAATAACTGTTAAAGTTCCAAATGTTCAAAAGGGATATGTAACCATAACCGTAAACGATACTCTAGTGAACGTTACTGTTAAAATCGTAAATGGTGAAGCTAAATTAAATGTCACTGGCTTAGATGTTGGAAGATATATTGTAAATGTGACTTACTTGGGTGATTCAAATTATGATATTGCTCAAAACCACACTTACTTCAACATTACAAAAGCTAACTTGATTGCTTTAGTAATAGCTCAAAATGTAACTTCTTACATGAATTCAACATTCATTATCATAGTTCCGGATGATTATGCTGGACAGGTAACAATCACTGTTGATGGAAAAACATACTCCGGAGATGTTGCTTCAATAATTCAAATGACTAAACTCACTGTTGGTAATAAAACAGCTCATGTAGAATTTACTGATGATAAAAATTATAAAGGAACAGAATTGGATGTAACATTCAATGTAAATGATGCAGGTGGTTATTCACCTGTAACAACTGTAATAAACAGCACCACTGTTGTTGTAAATGTACCTGAAAATGTAAATGGAAATGTAACTGTCGTTCTTCCAAACGGAACTAATAAAACAGTAATTGTTGAAAACGGCAGTGCAATAGTAACTCTTGAAAATATGACTCCGGGTACAAACAACATTACAGTAATATACACTGATGGAAATAATACGATTACAACAAACGCTACAATAACTGTTCCAAAACATGAAACAAAGATGAATGTAACAGTAAATGAAGCTACAGCTGGTGGAAATACTACCGTAACAGTTGAAGTTCCAGTAGATGCAACAGGTAATATTACAGTAACTGTTGATGGTAAAACATATACTACAGACAATATTACCAACGGTAAAGCTATCATAACAATCGAAAACCTCACTGCAGGTGATAAAACATTGATAGTTGAATATAGTGGAAATGCAAACTACACTGCAAACTACACATTAGAAAACTTCACGGTTGCACCAGGTAAAGTCGATTCCAATATTATTGTAGTCGACCATGGCAATGGTACTGTGGTTGTTGTCGTTGGTGATAATGCTACTGGTAATGTGACTATTAAAGTTGGTGATAAAGAGTTCAATGCTACTGTTGTCGATGGTACAGCTATCGTTAATATTACTAATGTAACTCCAGGCATTCATGAAGTTGAAGTAATTTATTCCGGTGATGATATACATAGTAATGCAACTGCCACTGCTAATATCACCGCTCCTAAATATGATGCGGGCATGAATGTAACTGTTGGTGAGGTTAAAGAAGGTGAAGCGATTGTAATTGCTGTTGAAGTCCCTGTCGATGCTACAGGTAATGTTACTATATATGTTGGTGGAAAAGAATATAATACAACAATTGAAAAGGGTAAAGCTATTGTTAGTGTTAATAATGTTTCTGCAGGTAATCATACCATTGCGGTTGAATATGCAGGTGATTCTAATTATTCAGCTAACTACACTATTGTTAATATGACTGTTGATAAAGCTAAATCCGAGTCTGATTTGACTGTTGTTGATTATGGCAATGGTACTGTGGTTGTTGTCGTTGGTGATAATGCTACTGGTAATGTGACTATTAAAGTTGGTGATAAAGAGTTTAATGCTACTGTTATCGATGGTAAGGCTATTGTTAATTTAGAAAATATTACTCCTGGAATTCATGATGTGGAAGTGATTTATTCCGGTGATGATAATCATAACAATGCAACTTTAAACACTACTGTAAACATCTCAAAAGGTGTTTCTCCAATGGATGTTGAAGTTAATAATATCAATGTGGGTGATAATGCAAGGGTTAAAGTAACTCTTGCAAAAGATGCTAATGGTTATGTAACGATTGAAATTGATGGAAAAACATATACTAAAGAAATTATTGATGGTGTTGCAATATTTGAGATTGAAAACCTAATTGCTGGTCAAAAATCAGTATTTGCAACATATGTTGGTGGAGATAATTACGCTTCCAGCTATTCATCTAAACAATTCAATGTATCTAAAGTTGATTCTAGTTTAGTTGCTGAAATAGTTGATGTAAAAGTTGGTGAAAAACTAAATATAACTGTTCATGTACCTAATGATGCAACTGGACAAGTATTAATTGATATTGATGGTATAGGGTATTATGTAAATGTATCTGGTGGTGTTGGAAATATTCAAATCCCACGCTTAGGAAACGGAACATATGATGTCACATTAACGTATGTAGGTGATGACAAATACTTGCTTAGTTCAAATTTAACTGAATTCAAAGTCGAAAAAATATCATCATTTGTAATTCCAACAGCTAATAATATTATTGTTGGTGAAAATGAAGAGATGAAATTCATTGTTCCAGCTGATGCTACTGGAAATGTAACAGTTATCATAAACAATGAAGAGTATAACCTCAATTTAAATAATGGTTTACTTGGTGCTGTTTATAAGGAGGGTGAAAAATATTCTGTTGCAATAAGTGGTGGAAATGGAGAACTTGTAATAAGCGGTCTTCCTAAAGGGGAATATTTGGTAAGTGTAAGATATAATGGTGATTATAAATACTTGCCTTCTGAAAATACCACAATGTTTACAGTATCTATGCATAATACTCCAATGGATGTCATTGATCAGGGTAATGGAACTATTAAGGTTATTCTTCCAAGTAATGCTACAGGTATTGTGACTATAACTGATGGAGATAACGTTTATACAGGTGAAGTAATCAACGGTACTGCAATAATTTATTTGGAAAATACAACTCCTGGAAAACATGATCTTATTGTGAAATATGGTGGGGATGGTGATTATTCACCTAATACAACAAATATTGCTGTTGAGTTTCCAAAATATGATACTCCAATAAGTGTTGAAACATCAAACATTTATGTTGGTGAAACTGAAACCGTTGTGGTAACACTTCCTAAAGATGTAACAGGTACAGTAACTATTGAAATTGATAGTAAAGAATACACAACTTCTGAAATCATTGATGGAAAAGCAATATTTAAAGTTGTGGGTCTTGCATTTGGAAATAAAACTGTTGCTGTTAAATATTCTGGAGATAAGAATTACCGAGACAATTACACGACAGGCCAGTTTGTAGTTTCCAAACTTCAATCTGATATCAGTGCTGTTGGAAAAGACATAACTGTTGGAAGCGATGAAATAATCGTTGCATTTGTGCCAAGTGATGCATCAGGTCAGGTGCTTGTAGACATTAATGGTGTTGGATACTATGGAGAAATCATAAACGGTAAAGCAAATGTTATCATTCCAGATCTTCCTAGCGGAAAATACAGCGCAAATGTAATATTTGATGGGGATGACAAATACTTGCCAAGCACAAATCAAATTGGATTCACAGTATCAAAATTTAAGACTCCACTATTGGCTATGGGTGATGTAATCCCGCAAGGTGAAGAAGCAACAGTTGTTGTTAAAGTTCCAAATGATGCAACAGGAACTGTAACAATTACAATTGACAATAAAAAATACACTGCAGAAGTTAAGGATGGTAAAGCAGTATTTAAAGTTCCGGGATTAATAAAAGGTAGCTATGATGTAAATGCATCATACTCTGGTGATAAAAAATATGAGGCTAATGACACCATAACTGATGTTGAAGTGTATTTCAATGAAACCCCAGCACATCCTGAAAATGGAAATCATAATATAATGAATGGTGGCGAAAGTGTTTCATTGGCTAATTATGCAACAGGTAATCCAATAATGGTATTGTTGTTAGTTCTATTTACAATCGGATTAACACAAATAAGAAAATTCAAAAAATAATTTCGGGAGTGTTACACTCTCAAATTTATCTTTTTTTCTTTAATCTACTTTTTTTTTAAATGATGATGGTTAATTCAATTTAACTGCATGTTTTTTCTATTTTTTTTCTTAATTTTTCAACAGGCACACCTCGTGCAAGAGCAGTAAACATTGCACCTCCGGCACCTGCACCTTCCTTAACAAAGCCGTCAAGATAATTTTTCAATCCATCATGGTCTGATTCCTCAAATTTAGGGTCGACGGAATGAAGAGTAATATCTTCATCAATCTGTTTTAATAGTCCTAAGAGGTCTGCAGTTTCATCTCCTACAACATAAACTGTGGTTGCAAGATTGATTTTTGAAAAATCAAAAGCAGGCTTAATTGATTTTATAACAGCACATGCTGCCGCCATTTGAGTTCCGCCAGCTAAAATGAGTGGAATTTGTTCATCAACTCCTAAGACAAATCCAGTTACTGCTGCTAGGGTAGGGTCTCCTACGGCACCGATTGCCTGAAGGCCGTCTATGTTATCTGTTTCAGGGTTTAGGCCCGCATTTTCGAGTCCTTCATCAACGATTTTTGTCTTCATATCATGGGGATTGTGAGGCATGCTTCCGCTTACCTTCTCGTTGGCGTCATATCCCAGTGCCCTTAAGACTCCAAGTGCTGTGGTTGTACCTGCAGCAATGCTTTCTCCAATAATTAACATTGGGTGGCGTCTTGCAAGCTCAGCACCTAATTCGTGTGCATTTTCATAAATTTCCAATGGATTTAAGACGCCTTTTCCGGTTCTTATGTCTCTTCCATATTCATTTCCAAGTCTCATGCACTCTATATTCGGTTTGATTTTACAACCTGCATCAGCAATGATGAATGGGATATCTGCGATTTCTAGTGATGCTTTTGTTAGCATTGCTGGTGTCGGTGCAGCAGCTTTTCCAACTACTGTCTGTGGGATTTCTTCCATGCATTTAACAGTGCCAAATACCATTAGTTCAGAATCTGCAGCCGGAGTATATTCAGTTAATTCCGGTGTTGCACCAGCGCCTGATAGTCCGGGTATTAAAGATGTTTCTGTAGTTCCAATTGTACAAATAAATACTGGATCAATTACTTCTCCCAGGTATTCCATCAGTTCAGTTGATCCGTAGGTTGTAATTCCATCTATCATAATTTTTCCTCAATTTTAGTCAATAATTCAATAACCTTCTTGTTCTGATTGATAATTTTTTGATTTTGCAGGAATATTCTGTTCAAATAGTCTGCAGTTGTCTTATCTGGCTTTTTGCCAAATGTCTTACCGTCTCTTCCTCTTGGAGGAATGCTGTCCAATAATTCGTTTCTGGTAGGTGCCTGCTTGGGTCTTGCAGGAATCATTCCTTTGCTTTTTGGGGCGTCATCTGCCATTTCTTCAATATAGTTGTGAGATACTTTCTTTTTACCTTTTTCCTCTAAAAGTTCCATCAATCGAGCATCAACGGCAGCCTCACCTATAAGCATTTCTTGTTCAACTTCATGATACAATCTCTTTTGTATATTGTATGCATCATAAATGGGAATACCACGTTTTTGGGTTTCTTCCTTAAAAGCATCATTGATGTGAATATCCCCAGTTAACTTATTAACTCTTTTTTCCTCAACAGTGTTTGTGTTATAAAATCCCATATTAATCACTTTGTTTTCATTAATTAAATATTATATGTAATGAGTTATAATAGAATATATATTAAATTAATATTTTGGTTGATATTGTGATATGTTTAGGAATTGAAGGAACTGCAGAAAAAACTGGTGTGGGAATTGTTGACAGTGATGGTAATATTCTAGCTATGCAGGGCTGCCAGTTATATCCTGAAAAAGGTGGAATTCATCCAAGAATTGCTGCTGAACACCATGCGGAATGGATTCCTAAATTAATCCCTAAAGCTATTGAAGAAGCAGCTATAAATTATTCTGATTTGGATTTAATCTCTTTTTCACAGGGTCCTGGACTCGGTCCAGCTTTAAGAATCGTTGCAACTTCTGCAAGGTCTTTGGCTTTGTCACTTAACAAACCAATCATTGGAGTAAATCACTGTATTGGGCATGTTGAAGTTGGAAAACTTGATACTGGTGCAGTAAATCCAGTTTCATTATATGTCAGTGGTGGAAACAGCCAGGTAATTGCTTATGAAAGCGGACGATATAGGATTTTCGGTGAAACATTAGACATTGCTATTGGAAATTGTCTTGACCAGTTCGGTCGTGAAACAGGTTTGGGTCATCCTGGAGGTCCGGTAATAGAAAAACTGGCTAAAAAAGGAAATTATATTGACTTACCTTATGTCGTTAAAGGTATGGACTTTTCATTTTCCGGATTGCTGTCTGCCGCCTTAAGACAGCATCAGAAAGGGGCTGATATTGAAGATGTTTGTTTTTCACTTCAGGAAACTGCTTTTGCAATGCTTGTTGAGGTAACTGAACGTGCACTGTCTCATACTCAAAAGGACGAAGTAATGTTGTGTGGTGGAGTTTCTGCCAATTCAAGACTGCGTGAAATGCTTAAGACAATGTCTGAAGAGCATGGAGCCAAATTTTATATGCCTGAGATGAAATTATGTGGTGACAATGGAGTCATGATTGCATGGCTTGGATTGCTCATGTGCAAGGAATTCGGACCGATGGATTTGGCGGATACTGGAATAATCCAAAGATTCAGGACTGATGAAGTTGATATTCCATGGATTGACAATACTAAAAACTATTTGAAGTTATCAGATGATTTGATAGCTAAAGGTGCTGAGTCAAATATTTTAAAAAGCTCATATATGGGTGAAAATGCTGTTATAAAAGCAAGAATTCCTAAAAATTACAGAATTCCTGAAATTGACAATAAAATCAGAAAATCACGCTGTAAACTTGAAGCCAAATTATTGTCTGATGCTAAAAGGGCAGGTGTTAGAACCCCTATCTTGTATGATGTCGATTTGGCTGAAAAATCAATATTGATGGAAGCTATTGACGGAGTTATGCTTAAGGAAGTAATAGATGAAGATTTATCATTTAAAGTTGGTCGTGAAATTGCTAAACTTCATTCTGTAGATATTATTCATGGTGATATTACCTCATCCAACATAATGCTTCGTGATGATGAATTGATTTTTATAGACTTTGGTCTTGGCCGATACTCTGATTTGGATGAAGATAAGGCAGTTGATTTGCTTGTTTTGAAAAAATCCTTACAAAGTGTTGATTATGAAAAAGCAGTCAGTTATTTTAGAAGTGTTTTGGAGGGTTATGGCAATTCTAAAATCATTGATAAAATTTCAGACATTGAACATAGGGGCCGTTACACTCACTAATTATATTGCATTTTAAATAGAACATGCGGGTGTAAGTATCAAAAATACTGAATATTGATGTTATAGGTGATTTTACATTTTTAATGCTTAGTTTAAGTTCAGTATATGAATCTATGGATAACTAATTGTCTCTTCTTCTTAAACTTTATAAATTATAAAAAATATACTCTTATTATAGTTAAAATAATTTTTTAAGATAGCATTGAGATTTATATAATATCTGGGTTAAATTACTAATTTATTACATATTTCAATAAATGCTGGGTTGAGTTAATGAAAATCCAGTTTTGATGTAATTTTAAAAAATTTTTAAACTTTAAAAAAGGTGTTAATATGAAATTAAAAAATTATCTGATTATTTTTACCTTATTTCTGGTGTTAATGTGTTGTGTCAATGCAATCAATGCATCACCTAATGATAAATTGGATATGAATGTACTCGAACTGGATTCTAGTGTGGATTACATTTCAATCAGTAATGAAGAACAAGCAAGCAGTGAGAATAATGAAGTTATAGGCATTGCTGTAGACTCAGAAGATACTGAATTAGCAGCTTCTAATAGTAATACTTCACAAAAAAGTGTAAATGGAGCAGATGTTGGAACATTCACGGATTTAAAAAAACTTATTGAAAGTTCAAAAGATGAGGTGTCATTATCTAAAAACTATACTTTCAATCGTGGTGTTGATAAGGATTTGACATTCGGTATAGTAATATCTAAACCGATTAAAATCTATGGTAATGGTGTAACAATTAACGGAGATAGTAATGCAAGAATCTTTCAAATTGATGCAGATGACGTAACGATAACTGAAATAAATTTGATTAATGGTAGGGAAGATATGTTTGGTGGAGCCATATACTGGAGTGGTAAAGGTGGTGTAATAGAAAAATCTAACCTTACACATAATATTGCAAGATCTGGTGGAGCTATTTTTGTAAAAAATGGTGGTGTCCTCATAAACAACAATCGATTTGAAAGCAATTATGCAAATAATCGGGGTGGAGCCATAATGGTAGTTGGATATCATACATCCATAACTAATAATCTCTTTAAGGACAATCATGCTTTGAGATATGATCCTGCAGTTCACTACCAATCTTTTGCTATGATAGATAAATATGACGGCAATGACTTCATAAACAACACGAAAATTGTTTTGGGTGGAGGTTCTGATTCAGATTCCACAAATCATGCTATAAGTAATGAACAAAAATCTGTTTCTTCCAATAAATATTCAAAAATCGTTGTAAGCAGTAACAATAAAGAAATGCCAATCAATAACAATCAACTTACCTTGGACATTCTGAATAAAATTTTTAATCAAGATTTTACTAATGGTTTTCTTTTAGTATATATCGATGGAAAACTTGTCTTCAATGGTACAACCACTAGTGATTTAACACTAATAATATGTAACTTATTGGCACTACTCGCTGGTCAACATGAAATATCTGTTGAATTTACTGGAAATGATGGAAAAACAAACTCATATAAGGAAAATATAATTCTTGAGGAATAAGTTTTAAAACTTTTCCATTTCTTTTTTTTCAGATAACTATATAAAAAATTTTCATCAAAACTATTTTTATGATAACATTTATAACTGGTAACGAACATAAAGTTATAGAAGCAGAGAATATTTTCAAAGATTATGACATTGAACTTGAGCATATTGACTTGGGCTACATGGAACCTCAGGGAACTCTTGAGGAAGTGGCCGAGTTTGGTGCAAAATATGCTAGTCATAAGCTAAATAGGCCTGTGATTGTTGAAGATGCTGGTTTATTTATTAGAGCTTTAAAATGGTTTCCTGGAACATATTCACATTATGTACAAGATACATTAGGAAATCAGGGAATATTAAAGCTATTAAATAATGTTCCTGACCGTTATGCCGAATTCAGGTCAGTTATTGGGTACTGCGCCCCCAATTCTGAGCCCAAGACTTTTTTAGGCAAGGTCGAAGGAGAAATATCAGTTGAAGAAAAAGGAGATTTAGGTTTCGCTTTTGATCCTATATTTTATGTTCCTAGTGAGGGTAAGACCTTTGGAGAACTAACAACTGAAGAAAAAAACCAATTTTCACATAGAAAAAATTCATTAAAAAAATTTATCGAGTGGTATGCCGCTCAAGATTAATATTATATAATTAGGTGTTATTTATGGCAAGACCAGAATGGGTAACTTATAGTAACGAAGAAATTGAAGAAATGATTTTAAAATTTAACAGAGAAGGTAAAAGTACTTCCGAAATCGGTATTATCTTAAGAGACCAATACGGAATCCCTAAAGTTAAAGATGTAACTGGTGAAAGAATCACTGAAATCTTAAAAAGAAACAATCAAGCTGGAGATTATCCTGAAGATTTAATGAACTTAATTAAAAGAGCAGTTAACATCAGAGACCACTTAGAAGAAAACCCTAAAGATTTACACTCCAAAAGAGGTTTAACAATTATCGAATCAAGAATCAGAAAATTAGCAGCTTACTATGTAAATGAAGGCGAATTACCAGAAGGTTGGAGATATAATCCACAACAAGCAGCACTCCTTGTTAAATAGGGCTAGTGAAGCTAGTAATATGCTCAAAGAGCATATTGAAAATGATGAAATTATTCGCATAATTTCACATAATGATGCTGATGGAATATCAGCAGCGGCTGTAATAGCGAATGCTTTAAAAGAGGAAAATGCTCAATTTCACACTACTATAGTGCCTAGATTAAAAGAAGATGTAATAAATCAGCTCAGACATGAGCAACATGATTTATTTATCTTTTCTGATATGGGCAGTTCCTTTGTTAAGGAATTGAATACTTTTAAAAGTGATGTTATTATAGCTGATCACCATCAGGTGGATGGAACCGAAGCAGACAGCAATCTGGTTCATGTCAATCCACACTTATTTGAAATTGATGGTAGTAAAGATTTATCCGGGGCAGGTTCAGCATATTTGTGTGTTCGTGACTTGGATAAAAAACATTTTGCTTATTTTGCACTTGTAGGTGCTTTTGGTGACATGCAAGGCCAAGACGGATTTAATGGTGTCAATAAACTAATTTTAGAAGATGCAAAAGAAACCAATCTAGAAATTAATGAGGATTTAAAAATTGTTTCAAAAGCATCAGAACCATTATTCAAATCTCTTGCTTACACTTTCACCCCACCATTGCCTGGTATCAGTGGTGATTTGGAAGGTTCTACCGCATTTTTAGAAAAAATTGGTTTATCTTACGGTATTAAATTTACTGATTTGGCTGATGAAGAAAAAGATGTATTGACAGCTGAATTAATAAAGATTAATCCGGATATTTATGGAGATTGCTATTTGATTCCAAAAGAAATTCCAATGCTTAAGGATTTGGAGGAATATGCATATATTTTAGATGCTTGCGGTAAAAACAAAAAATTTGGGTTGGCATTGAGCATTGCTTTAGGTGAAAGAGAAAAAGCACTATCTACAGCAACAGAATTGCAACGTAAATATCGTGACCAAATAGTGAAAGGTCTCGAATGGGTAAAAAGAGAAGGTGCTGTTCAATTAAATTCATCACAATATTTATACAGTGAAGATAAAGTTTTAAAATCTGTGATGGGTACTATTGCCAGTATTGGATTATCTGTTGAATTGATTGATTCATCAAAACCAGTATTGGGATTGTCAAGACTTCACAATGATATTAAAATATCCGGTAGAACAACCAGAGATATGGTTGAACGTGGAGTGGATTTAGGAAAGGCTTTACGTGATAGTTCAAACAATTTCGGTGGACAAGGAGGGGGCCACGATATTGCAGCAGGAGCTATGATACCTTATGAAAGCAAAGATAATTTTCTCCATTTATTTGATGAAATGATTGAATACCAATTAAATAATGATTAATATGTTTTTAACTAAAAAAGAAGAACAAATGTGTGATGGTGAATTTGGTGAAACCATCCGTAAAAGTATGGATATTCTGGTTGCTTTGGGAGACATTTACGGAGCTTCTAAGTTAGTTGACATTACGTCCGCTCAGGTATCTGGAGTTTCATATAAAACCATAGGTCAGGCAGGTTTGGAATACCTTGAAGACTTGGCCAGTGAAGAGTTTGAATATTCAGGAATTAATGCTTCACTCAATCCTCCGGGAACTGATTTGGATAACTGGGAAGCTTTAGGATTTCCGAAAGAATTTTCCATTAAGCAAAATCAAATTGTGGATGCATATGGAAAGCTTGGAATTTCTAAGACTTGTACCTGCACACCGTATCTTGTAGGTAATGTTCCTAGATTTAGAGATCATGTATCATGGTCTGAATCATCTGCGGTTGCTTATGTTAATTCAGTAATTGGTGCACGTACTAATCGCGAAGGGGGCCCTGCGGCTCTTGCAGCAGCTATTGTTGGCAAAACTCCTCTTTATGGATTCCACTTGGATGAAAATAGAAAAGCTAACTTGATTGTTAATGTCAACACTGAATTGTCTGGTGCTGATTGGGGTGCATTAGGCTATATTGTTGGAAAAACTGTTGGTGGCGGGGTGCCTTATTTTAAAGTTCAAAATTCACCAAACAATAATGATTTGAAAACTTTGGGTGCTGCTCTTGCTTCATCAGGATCAGTAGCATTATATCATATGGAGAATGTAACTCCTGAATGGTCCGCTGCAGGAAAAGATGATGTTGAAGATTATATGTTCGTTGGTGATAAGGAGATTTTAGAAACTCGCCAAAAATTAACTACAACAGACCGTGAAGCGGATTTAATCTGTTTGGGATGTCCGCATGCTTCACTTGAAGAGATAAAAAATGTTGCAAATATCGTTGAAGGCAAAACCATTAAAAATAAATTATGGATTTGTACTTCAGTATCAGTTAAGGCAACAGCAGATAGGATGGGATATACAAAAATAATTGAGGCTTCTGGCGGAAACGTTGTATGTGACACATGTATGGTTGTAGCTCCAATTGAGGATATGGGCTTTGAGGTCATTGGTGTCAATTCAGCTAAGGCTGCTAATTATGTTCCTTCTATGTGTGGACTTGATGTTGTTTATGATGATGTGGAAAATCTTATTCATTTCGAATAGGATTTAATTTTTACTTTTTTTATATTTGATTTTAGAGAATTCCATTGATTGCTATTATTGTGGGATTTTTCAAATATTTTTTGGAAATCATAATATTTCATATTGTTTTAAAAAATTTTAATATCTATAATCTACAAATTATTCAATGTATAATTTAGTTTATAGGTAGTTTTTATGAATGAATTAATGTGTGAAATGTGTGGAAGTAATATGCTTACAAGGGAGGGTGGATTTTATGTCTGCCAAGCTTGTGGTACTAAATTTCCTGCAAATGACTCTCCATCTGGTGGAAATCAACAAAATAATGATGATGGATCTTCTTCTGAGTTAGATAATTTATATGAACTTGCAAGAAGGGCAAATGAAAATGGGGATAGTGACTTTGCATATAAATATTACAGTGAAATATTAATTAAAAATCCTAATGACTGGGAAGCTCAATTTTATGCAGGTTTTTTCAGGGCTTATTCGTATGATTTTTTAGATGAACGTGGAATAGATGAATTTTATAGTTCAATAGCATCTGCTGTTTCAATTGTTGAAAGTCTTGATGATGTTGAAGAGAAAAAAGAAGCAATAGGAATATTCACTGATGAGACACTAGGGCTTGTTGAAAATTATTATACATCATATTCTGAAGAACTTGAATATGAAGGTCCTGATGGAGAATATTATGCTTGGTATATTAATGTTCTTTTGGAATTAAGCTATTTGTTGAATAATTATGGTGATTTGGTTGAAAATGTAACTGATGATTCATATAATGATTCTGTAGATGCTTGGATTTATTCAATTGATATTCATACGCCTTTATATAAACATATTGGCTTTTTTGACATGGGGGAGCATGATAAATATATTGATACTTATGTTGAAAAAATACATCAATATAATCCGGATTATGTAAAACCTAGACCTAAAAAAATATTTGGAATAATATAATATTATGGAGGAATTATATTGGTTGAACTTTTAAAAGTAATCAAATTTGAAGGAGATAAAGACACTTTAGTTTGGAAACATCCTGCAGAGGATTTTAACACTCATTCTAAATTAATAGTTCATGAATCACAAGTGGCTATATTTTATAAAGATGGAAAGGCTTTGGATGAATTCGGGCCTGGAAAATACACTTTGGAAACAGGTAACATTCCTATTTTGAGAGGACTCATTAATCTTCCAACTGAAGGGGTTAGTCAATTCCATTGTGAAGTATACTTTATAAATAAGGCGACTTCTTTAAATGTAATTTGGGGAACCAACAGTCGTTTTCCAGTAATAGAGCCAACATTTCAAATTCCTATTAATGTTGGAGCATCTGGAGTAATGGATATTGTTATTGAAGATGCAAGGAAATTTATGGTAAATGTAATGGGAACACAAACTTTTAACACTGTAGATCAGTTGACTGATTATTTCAAAGGTAAAATCACTACTAAAGTTAAAAACTACTTGTCTAAAATAATGTCTGAAGTAAGTTATTATAATATCACCCAGCATCTGGAAGAAATCTCCCAGGCACTCCATGAAAAGTTAAAAGTGGATTTTGAGGAATATGGTGTAAATCTTGTCACTTTTTATATTTCAAATATTATTGTTCCTAAAGAAGAAACAAAAAAGCTTGAAGAAGTATTAAACAAAAAAATGGAATATGGTACACTCGGATTCAATTGGGCAGATGAACAAATGGCTGATGTCGCTAAAAAATATGCAGAAAATCCTGGAAATAAAGGGGGAGTTGATGGGATGGTAGCAGGTTTTCCAATGGCAATGGCATTTGGTCAGATGTTAGGAAACAATGTCGGAGGAAATATGGCTGGAGGGCTGTTTGGAGGTGCTCAAAACTTTGGAGCAAATCAACAGCAAGCAAATCAAAATCCTTCCCAGCAACAACCGGTTAATAATGAACCACAGGGGGATGTTTTATTCTGTACAAAATGTGGAAATAAATTAGCTCCAGATGCAGTATTCTGTTCAAAATGTGGAAATAAAGTACAACAAGAACTAAAATGTAGTAACTGTGGTAGATCACTTGAACCTGGTGACATGTTCTGTTCTGGCTGTGGGCATCCAGTAAACGAATAGATGAAAATTATTTTTCATCTTATTATTTTTTACTTTGGTTTTTGTCAAAATTAATATTTTTCGAGAAAGTTTTCTTATATTAAATTTAAAAAAATAAAAAGAACAGTTTTTAATAATTTTAATTATTTAAGAACTGCTGCGATTAAATCTTCTGAAGGTGCTTCAATATTCACAATCACACGTTTATTATCTTGGTCTTGGAAAATAAAAACACTTTTACCATCTTTTTGCTCAAAGAATCCTTGTTTTCCTGAAATAGTTTTTTCAACAATGCTTTCTTTCATTCCGTCACGAGTTAAGTTAGCATCTTTAGATAATTCGTATGTTGATACATTAATTTGTTGGTCATTTTTTTGCATAATAGTAACATTTTGCTTAGCGTCAACACCCATTAATGATACTTCTTTATTTTCAGAACCTAAGTCCTTTTTCACTTCAAATCCATCAGGTGTATTGAAGTTTACAGCAGAAACAGCAACGACTGATACTGCCAGTACTAGTAATATACCTATTAAAAATATTTTTTTATTCATAAAATCACCTAATAGTGATTAAATCACTATTATTAAACATTATGTCTGTGGTAGAATATATAACTTTTCAATGAGAAAAATCAGTTAAGAATAGATATATTTCATTCTCTAATTGTTCTTGGATAATCTATAAATAATTTAAATTTTAAATTCTTAAATATTATCATATAATAATTATGTAAAATGGTGATATATTGAAAAAGTTTTTTATACTACTTTTAATAGTACTCTTTTTTTCAGTTTCTGCTGTTGCGGCTGAGGGAAATTTTACCTCACTTCAAAGTGAAATTGAACAGAGTAGTGAAATGATTGAGATATCTCAGGACTACGTCTATGATGTTGATGTGGATTCAAATATCTCTGATGGAATATACGTTAACAAAAAGAATTTTGTAATAGAAGGTAACGGACACACAATTGATGCAAAAAACTACTCAAGAATTTTTCAATTTGCTGGAGACAATATTACATTAAGCAATTTAATTCTTACTAATGGTTTTGCTGAAAATGGTGGGGCTATTACTACAATCGCTCCGCTAACCTTGAACAATGTAACATTCATATCTAATAGGGCAACTGATTGTGGGGGTGCTATTTCAACGTTCCCTCAACTTGTCGTTAATAACTGTCTTTTTGATTCAAATTATGCTAAGAATGGTGCTGCAATTTCATCATTACTACAGTCTGTAATAATAATAGGCAGTACATTTCAAAATTTCAATGCTAATTATGCAATAGTGAATGTAAAGTCAGCAATTGTTGTCAATTCAACCTTTATGGATTCAAGTTCACAATATGCGACTGCAATTTATACTACTGGTGCTACTGTCTTGAATAATACTAATTTCATTAACTTGCATGCAAATAAAACGGCAGGTGCTGTAGGTTTAAAAAATTTCCAGCTATGTGTCATTGATAACTGTACATTTATAAACACTACAGCGGTTAAAAATGGTGGTGCTGTTTATTTGGACACTGAAAACTTTTTTGCGGATGATACTGCAGTGTTAGTAAACAATTCAAAATTCATCAACTCTTCAGGTGATTTTGGAGGAGCTTTTGTTCACTTGTCAGGTAACTTGTCTATTGAAAATTCCTTATTCTGGAATAATGTTGCAAAATATGCTGGAGGGGCAGTTTATGTTTCTGAGGCTCCTGTTGGAATTTCCAACACCACTTTTCTTAATAATAGGGTAAGCGAAAACTATACTCAAACAGGTGCTTTCCACTTGTATATGGGCGGGGCAGCTGTCAGTGATTTAAACTTTATTAATAATACTGGTGCAATATATGTAAAAGAGGCTATACTATATTTAAATGATTCATATTTCGATAATAATGGTTATGGAGTATATAGTGTCTATGACAATGACATCAAAATGAATAATAACATTTTTAAAAATTCTAATTATTCATTGAATAACACAGACTATATATATCATTTCGATAATGAAGACATGAATGTGGATTTGATAAATAATACCATAACTGTTGATAAACTTCCCAAATATTTCAACCTGAACGATTGGGGTTGGGTAAGTTCTATTAAGGACCAAGGTAGTATGGGTGCTTGCTGGGCATTTGGTATCACAGGATCTCTTGAATCAGCATTGCTTAAGGCAACTGGTGTTGAATATACTTTTTCAGTTAACAATATGAAAGATTTAATGCTTAAATATTCTTCTTTTGGATCATTGAGTGATGAGGGCGGTCTTGGATTTTTCGGTGTAGCTTATCTGCTTTCATGGTTGGGAGCATTTTCCGAGGAGTATGATACCTATGACGAATTGGGAAAATTATCTCCTATCATTTTTGATGTTGCTAAGTATCATGTTCATGATGTGGTAATTATTCCGCCAAGAAAAAACGTGACAGATAACAATTTACTTAAGAGAGCTATAATTGATTATGGTTCTTTAATTGTTGGTTACATGGCTCATGACTCATATCCTTATTATAATGGAACAAATGGTGCTCAATATTACAATGAAACTGGTGATGGAAACCATATGGTTTCTCTTGTTGGATGGGATGACAACTATTCTAAAAATAATTTCATAATAACTCCTCCAGGTGATGGGGCATGGATTATCAAAAACAGTTATGGTGAAAATCATGGTGTTAATGGTTATGATTATGTTTCTTATTATGATTTAACATTTTCATTCGGCAACCCTGCATACGCGTTTATCATATCAGAATCCAAAAACTACACTGGAATTTATCAAACAGATTATGGAGCATTTTTTTATATAAATACTACAAATCAAACGGTATCTTATAAAAATAATTATGATAATTCATCCAATGAGTTAATCAGTGCCATTGGTACATTTTTCAGAAATGCTAACCAAAATTATACATTTGAAATCTATGTCAATGACAATTTGAAGTTAACTCAAAATGGAACAAGTTATTATGCAGGATATCATACTATTGATTTGCAAAAAGAAATCCCATTAAAGAATGGAGATAACTTTACTGTTGTAATGACAACTGATTCCCTACCGTTACTTAATCAATCTAGGATAAAATTCCAACATGGTCGTTCATATGTTAAATATGGTGATGAATGGGAAGATTTATCTTTAAAAAATGCAACTGTTTCCCTTAAGGTCTATACAAAAGGATTTGATCTTTATACTGAAGATTTGGTTAAAATCTATAAGAACGATTCTAAATTTGAAGCAAATATTGGTGTAGCTAATGAAACCGTAACATTTAAAGTTAATGGAGTTAATTATAATAGGACATCTGATGAAAAGGGTGTTGCTAGAATATCTATTAACTTAAACCCTGGAAATTACACCATTAAAACAATTTTCAATGGAACAACTGTGGAAAACACAATCACAGTTTTACCTACATTAATCGCAAATAATTTAGTAAAATACTTTAGAAACGATTCACAGTTCTATGTTTCATTGATTGACGGTGAAGGAAAACCTGTTTCAAATGTAAATATTACAATGAATATTAATGGAGTATTATATAATAGAACAACTAACGAAAATGGGACTGCTAGATTAAACATAAACTTAAATCCTGGTGTTTACATATTGACTGCAATCGATTATTTAACTGGTCTTCAAATGTCTTATAACATCACTGTTTTGCCAGTTTTAACTGCTGAGGATTTAAACATGGTCTATAAGGATGGTTCCACATTCAACGCTACTCTTGTTGATGGTCAGGGCAATCCATTATTTGGTGTTGATTTAACGTTCAATATCAACGGTGTGTTCTATAATCGTACAACTGATGAAAATGGGGTTGCTAAATTAAATATCAATTTAATGGCGGGTGAATATATAATAACTTCACAATATGGCCAAGCAATGCTATCAAACAAAATTACTATTGCTGCAAAAGAGGAATAAACTCCTCTTCTCTTTCATTTTTTTTAAACTTAAATATAACTAAATATTATAACCTTTAAATTTAAGAAATCATATATACTATATTGAGATAAATTTTAAGGATTGTTTTTTCATGAATTATTTAGTTGTTGGTGCAGGAAATGCAAGTAGGCCTGTTGCAAGATTGCTTAATCATTTGGGACATAATGTAATTATAACTGATTTAAAAGAAATCACTGCTTTTAAAAGTGATGTTCAACGTATTTTACTTCAAATGGAAGGTGAAGGTATTACTTTGGATTTGGGAAATCAAAATCCGTCTTTGGATGGTATTGAAGCTGTTTATGCTCCACCCACACTTCCTGATTCCGCCCCAATCGCTAAATTAATAAAAGAATATGATGTTGATGTATTGACTAATGAAAAATTCTCAAAAATTGTCAATGACTTAATACCTGTCAATATAATTGGTATAACTGGTACTATGGGTAAGAAAACAACTACTTTTATCACAACCAGTCTTTTCAAACAGGCAGGATATAATGTATGGTCATGTTCTTCACTTGTCAATAATCTTGTTTCTGAAGCCATTATTGATGGAATAGTTAAAGGAAAAGCTGATGATTGTGATATAGCTATTTTTGAACTTCCTCACGGTACTATTGGCCTTTTAAATAGTTTGAATATTAAAATTGGTCTTTTAACTAATATTGCGGAAGACCATCAAAATTAACTTATGACCAGCTAATTGAATTGGATAAAATTATAGAAGAAACACCAAATATGTCAATGAAGGACGTACATTTAATTGTTAATAAAAAATTCGATGTAGATTATAGTTTAAAGCAAATAGGAAAAATTGTAAAGAAATTAGGATACAATTATAGCAAAGCATATCCCAAATTTTCAAAATCACCAGAAGATGCAGAAGAACAGTTAAAAAAAACTTAAAAGAACACAACGTAACAACTAACGATATTATAGTCTTATTTGATGAAGCATCTTTCCAAAATGAACCATATACACAAAAATCACTATATAAACGAGGAACAAAACATACACAAATAGTGAATCCTTACAAATTCAAAATCAACGCCACAGGATCATTAACAATTAATGGAAACTCGACCATCACAATAACAAATTCCTCAACTGCTCCAGAAATTACAATAGCACTATTAGAATTAAGATGTGCAAATACAAATAATAAAAATACAATAAAAATATTAAATAAAATAATACAAGAAGTTAATTTAACAGATGAAGAAATAGACGAACATTTAATGAAAAACAATGAAAATAATGAAGTTTTTGCAGAAAAAATTTTTAAAACACTTGAAAAATATAAAGATAATATGACCTCAACAATTGTTAGAATTATTGGAAAACACTGCAATCGTGAATCATTAAACAATGTTAAAAAAAGAAGAGAAATAAGAAGAAAAATTACACTAAACCTCTTAAATAAAGAAAATATAATAAGTAAAATGCAAACCGAACAAAGGTTATGCTTGATTCTTGATAATTATAGCGTTCGCAAATCTGCTTTTATCAAAAAAATAGCATTACACATAAATATTACATTAATCTATCTCCCACCATACTCTCCACACTTAAACCCAATCGAACAAATTTGGAGACAAATGAAAAGAGAAATAAAACATTATTATCTAAAATCAAAAGAATTTTTGGAAGATCTAACCATAAAGACTTATACCAAATCGATTTTAGATACAAAAGTTTATGATAAATGGTTCGAAACATATATACCAAAAGTTTGGTAATTAACTATATTTTTTGTTTTTTTAAAAAGATTAATTGTATACAATAGATTTTTTTCAATTCTACTAATAAAATTTTAATTATTTAAATTTTTATTTTCAAGCGAATTATTTTTTTATTTTATGAACATGTCTTTTAAACATTTTTTTAGAATTAATTTTCTATTTTTAGATTTCATTTTAGTATTTATCAATTGTTTTCAAATTTTTTTATTTTAAAATTTCTTTCGTTTATTTAATTTTATTGTATAATGTTTTTTTATTATGTTCTTTTTTTCTATATATAAATTTATACATTTTTTATTTTAATTGTATGTTTATTGTTTAGAAATGTATTGTTATTTGGACTTTTGTTTAGTCTAATTTTTATTTTCTGAAATGATTTTAATTTAGCTTTAATCATTAAAAAGTAAAACATTTATATGTTTTTTAACAAATTTAACTTCGGAACATTCGTTCTTTTATTTTTAATAAAGTTATACAATAGAAAAAATGGGGGATAAAAAATGAACATAAAGCAGATATTATTTTTCTTTTGCTTGTTCATGGTGTTTATTTCTGCAATGTCCTTAGCATGTGCTACAGATGAGGTTGCAGACTCAACAGTTTCCATATCTGGTGATGACACACTAATTGCTCAAGCAACAGATACACATGAGAGTGTCCTGACAGATGATTCAGGATCATTTACGCAACTGGATGATAAAATCCAGAATATGCCGGTGAACGGATCTATAAAATTAGATAAAAATTACACATACTCTACTGGAGAACGTGTGGGTATCGATGGTATAGTAATAAATAAAGACATTACCATTGACGGAGATGGCCACACAATTGACGGTGCTAATCTAGCATCAATATTCCAGATTACGGATAATGCAAATGTTGTTTTAAAAAATATTGTATTTGCAAATGCTCGCGGTACTAACGGTTCCGCAGTTATCGTATCTTCCAGTGAGAATGTTGAAATTATTAACTCTCAATTTATTAACAATTCTGCTTTAAATGGTGGTGCAATTTATTTTGCATCTGCCGATACTTCTTCCATAACCTCAAATTTAAAAATTGTAGGCTCAACTTTTGTTAATAATAGGGCTGTAAATGGTGGTGCATTTTACGTAAGCGGTGATTTATTCAATGTCACCTCATCTACTTTTAACCACAACATTGCCACAAATGATGGGGGATCGATATACTCGGATGCCGGTGGACACATCGAAGGCAACGTATTCGAATATGAAACCGCAGGCCGTGATGGTGGTACAATGTATCTAAATAGTAAACTTGATTCATCATCGGTTGACCCAAGCGTACTTAATAACTTAGGTCTATTTAATAATATAATGTCTTACTGTAGTGCAGGCCGTGATGGTGGTGCTGGTTTCTTTAATGCTACTCATGGTACTATTAGGAATACAACATTCAGTAGTAGTACTGCTAAATGTAATGGTGGTGGAGCAGTATGGTTATGTACAAATAGTAGTATAGTTAGTACTACTGTATTCAACAATACTGCATGTAATGATGGTGGAGGTATATATCTGTATCCTCCTCAACTATCATCTATGTATGATTCTGCAGTTGTAATTATGTATTCTAATTTTGCTAATAATACTGCAAATCATGATGGTGGTGCTTTATATTGTGGTGGTCTATTCAGTGTTATACTTAACTCCACTTTCGCTCATGATAAGGCATATGATGGTGCTGGTATATACTTAGATGTTGGTGCAGCTATTAATCATTGTATATTTGATGGTGAAAATGCTATTAATGATGGTGGTGCTATTTATCTCAATGCAAGTAATACTATTATTTCCGGTTTTAGTCCATATATGCAGTTGATTATTGATAATGTGGGTGTAAGGCATTCTGTGATTTCTAATTGTATTGCTGGTCATGATGGTGGTGCCGGTTATGTATTTGGTAACCGCGGTGTAGTGGAAAATCTTACCATGATTAACAATACTGCTGGTCATGATGGTGGTGCAGGTTATGTTGTTGGAAACTACGGACAGCTATTCGACAGTCTCTTCATTAATAACACTGCTGCCAATGATGGGGGAGCATTGTTATGGGAAGGAGTAAACGGTACCATTAAGAATATTACTGTTGTTAATAATAAAGCAACCAACAATGGTGGAGGAATAGCTTTAGATGCTGCTTCTTCACAGGGAACCACTTCTATTTCTAACTCTTCATTTAAAGCAAACACTGCGGATTATGGTGGTGCAATTTATTGTGCTAACATGTTTACAAATATATTGGATTCAAACTTTGCCCATGATGAAGCTTATTATGGTGGAGGTATCTACCTGGATTATGGGGCTTATATTCATAATTCCACACTCTTTAATGAAAGTGCTGTATATGACGGTGGAGGTATATATCTTAACTCTTCAAACACTAAATTAGACTCAAGTATTTTACAACAGTTATTGCTTGACAATAAAGTTGGGGTAATTGACTCATTTATTCTCAACTGTACTGCTGGCCGTGATGGTGGTGCTGGTTATGTATATGGTGACTATGGTATTGTAAATAATTTAACCATGATTAATAATTTTGCCGGTCGTGGTGGCGGTGCTGGTTATGTATATGGTGACTATGGCCGTTTGTACAATTCAACCATGATTAATAACCGGGCAGGTGATGATGGTGGTGCACTGTTCTGGCAAGGTAACGGTGGTACTGTTTTTAATTTAACCTGTAAGGTTAACTATGCAGGTGATGCTGGTGGTTCAATATTTATTTTCGGGTCTGACTTATCTTTCACAGACTCCAGTTTCACTTTGTCAAATGCTTCAGACTATGGTGGAGCAATTTATATTTATGGTGATAATGTTTTAATTAATAATTCTTTATTTGAGAAATGTGCTGTTAATGCTTATGATGGTGGTGCTGTTTATGCTTCAGGTTCAAATACAACTATTTCTAAATGTAATTTTATAATGAATAGGGTTAACATCATGAATGGAGGTCGCGGCGGTTCTATTAATCTGCAGGGCAATGGTGCTAAGATTTTAGATTGTATTTTTGAGAGATGTACTGCTTATGAGGGTGGTGTTGTTTACATTAACGGTACTAATGCCGTTCTAGATAATTTATCATGCATTTACAGTTTCGCTACTAATGGTGGAGCATTTTATCTGAATGGTAATAATGCTACTATTTTCAATACTAAAGTTTCATTCAATAATGCTACTGATTATGGTGGTGCTATTTATGTTGCCGGTGACTTTGCTTTAATTGATAATTCTAACTTTACAAAATGTATTGTTTATCAGTATGATGGCGGTGCTATTTATGCTGAAGGTTTAAATGCTACGATTTTAAATTCATACTTCGGGGAAAATAGGGTCATTGGTAATAAAGCTCGTGGTGGATCTATGTTTATTCAAGGTGATTATTTGAGCCTTGAAGGATGTACTTTTAACAGGTGTACTTCTTATGAAGGTGGAGTTATATATATTAACGGTTCTAATGCAAGAATTGAAGATTCTTCAAATACTTTCAGTTTAGCGCAGTCTGGTAGTGCAATTTATGTTGCAGGTAATAATGTAACTATTTGCCACTTCAACTCTTCTTATGCTAACTCTACATTAAAAGGAGGATCTATTTACATTGAGGGTAATGATTCCAATATATTTAATTCTAACTTTTTACGTGTTCATTCACTTTTAGGTGGAGCCATTTATATTTCCGGCGATAATGCGATTGTTAATGAATCAACATTTAATTATTGTATGGGTAATGGTACATATGAAGGTGGAGTTGGTGGAGCCGGTGGTTCTATTTATGTTGAAGGTGAAGATGCAACAATTTCAGGCTCTCAATTTAAATTTTCATCAGCTGCAAACTATGGTGGAGCAATTTATGTAGATGGAGCTAATGTAAATATTTATGGAACTTCATATGATACTTGTAGTGCAAATGCATATAATGGTGGCGCTATCTATGTTAAAGGTTTAAATGCTACAATTTCTGATTCAAACTTCACAAGAAACAGAGTTAATGTTTCTAACTTTGCCCGTGGTGGATCTATCGATGTATTCGGTGATGATGCTAAAATTTTAGGATGTATGTTCGATTACTGTATAGCTTACGATGGTGGTATTATTTATGTAAACGGTAATAATGCTATTATTGATAATTCTACACTTACTTACAGTTCTGCGGTTAATGACGGTGGTGCTATTTATATTGCAGGTAGTGATGCTACTATTTCTAATTCTACTTTGAATTTCAATAATGCTACCAGTTATGGTGGTGCAATCTTTGTCGATGGTGCTAATGCCTGTCTTGATGGTGATGTTTTCGAATATTGTTCTTCTGATAGGTTAAATGGTGGTGCTGTTTATGTTAAAGGTGTAAATACCACCATTTCCAATTCTAACTTTAGTAAAAACAGAGTCAATGTTTCTAACTTTGCCCGTGGTGGATCTGTTTATGTTGCGGGTAGTGATGCTGAAATACTTAACTCCACTTTCGATTACTGTATAGCTTATGACGGTGCTGTTCTTTATATTGATGGTGCTAATGCCCATATTGACGGTTCTGAATTTACTCACAGTTCTGCTGTTAATGATGGTGGTGCGATTTACGTTGCGGGTAGTGATGCTACTATTTCCAATTCTGTCTTGAATTTCAATAATGCTACGAATTTTGGTGGTGCAATCTTTGTCGATGGTGCTAATGCCCATCTTGACGGTGATGTTTTCGCAAACTGTTCCTCTGATAGGTTAAATGGTGGTGCTGTTTATGTTAAAGGTGTAAATACCACCATTTCCAATTCTAACTTTACTAGAAACAGAGTTAATATAGCCAATTTCGCTCTCGGTGGTGCTGTTTATGTTGCAGGTAGTGATGCAAAACTATTCAATACTTCATTTGAAATGTGTATCGCGTATAATGGTGCAGTACTCTATCTTGATGGAGATGATGCTGTCATTGATGGATCTACTTTTATGTATTCTTCCGCTTTTGATGATGGTGGTGCAATTTATGTTGCAGGTAACAACGCTGTAATTTCAAACTCTACATTCACTCTTAACAATGCAACGCAAAATGGTGGTGCTGTTTATGTTGCAGGTAACAACGCTAATATTGATGGAACCACATTCTTTAAATGTTCCACAATTAACATGAACGGTGGTGCTGTTTATGTTGCTGGTTTAAATACCACCATTTCTAATTCAAACTTTACTAAAAACTCCGCTAACGGTACTAATGCCCGTGGAGGTTCCCTTGAAATTCAAGGTAGCGGTACTAAAGTTTTAGGCACAACATTTGATCAGTGTATTGCATATGAAGGTGGTGCAATTTATGTAAATGGTACTGATGCGATTATTGACGATTCTTCATTCACTCGCTGTGCTGCCAGAATTAATGGTGGTGCCATTTATGTTGCAGGTAATAATGCAATTATTTCAGGTTCTGAATTTGAATATAATAACGGTACTGATTACGGCGGATCAATTTACATTGAAGGAGACAATACTTTAATAATAGGCGACCATTTCGAAAGATGTTCAGTTATCAACCGCTATGGTGGTGCTCTTTATGTTGCCGGTTTAAACACTACTATTGCCCATTCCAACTTTACTTTGAACTCCGCTAACGGTACTGAAGCCCGTGGTGGATCCATTGATATTCAAGGGGATGACACTACTATTTCATGCTGTAACTTCATGAAATGTGTTGCATATGAGGGCGGTGCAATTTATGTTAACGGTACTAATGCGGTAATTGATAATTCTACAGTAACATTCAGTTTAGCTTATGCCAATGGTGGTGCTGTTTATGTTGCTGGTGAAAATGCAACCATTTCAAACTCACAAATGACTTTAAATAATGCTACTGACTATGGTGGAGCAGTTTATGTTTCAGGAAGCAGTGCACTCATTAATAATACTGCATTCACTATGTGTGCTGCCCAAAATAAACACGGTGGTGCAATCTTTGTTGCCGGTTTAAACACTACCATTTCATATTCCAACTTCACTCAAAACTCAGCAAACGGTACAGGTGCTCATGGAGGAGCAATCGATGTAAGTGGTAATGACACTACAATTTATAAATGTATTTTCGATAGATGTAGTGCTTATGATGGAGGAACACTTTACATTTATGGTGAATGTACTGTAATTGATGGCATGGACTTTAAACGCAGTATTGCACTCCATGATGGTGGTACAATCTATATTTTAGGTCATGATGTAACCATATCAAATACCAGTTTCGCATATACTAACGCTTCCCATAATGGTGGAGCAGTTTATGTGGCAGGAAACAATTCCAATATTGTTAATTCATCATTCACTATCTGTATTGCTAAGAATGGCGGTGATGGTGGAGCTATCTATATTGCCGGTACTAATGCTACTGTTGAAGCTTCCAGATTCAATACCACTCAATCTGCTCAAGGTAAAGGTGGTGCTATATTTATTGCTGGTGACAATGCTACTGTTGTTGATTCTACTTTGGTTTTAGCTAATTCCACTTCCGGTGGATTTATGTATATTGAGGGTGATAATGTCAAGGTTCTTAATTCCAGCATGATGTTTTCATATTCCAACATTGTTCCTAACGCTACCGGTTTAGGTCGGGGTGGTGCTATATTTATTGCAGGTGATAATGCGGTTATTTCTGCAGACTTTAAATTTACTAATGCTACTGGATCTAATGGTAAACCTGGTAATGGTGGAGCTCTATTTATTGCCGGTACTAATGCTACTGTCATCAATTCCACTTTCTTCACAACTATCGCTAAGAATTGTGGTGACGGTGGTGCTATTTACATTGAAGGTATTGATGCTACTGTAAAAGAATCCTATTTCGATACTACCCAGTCCGCCCTTGGCCGTGGTGGTGCTATTTATGTTAATGGTTATAATGCAAATGTTTTAAATTCCACATTCATCAGAGCCAATTCCACTGCCGGTGGTTTCATTTATATTGAAGGTGCTCGTGCTGATGTTTTAGACTCTAGTTTCATGTTCTCATCTTCCAATATTATCGAAAACGGTACTGGTGATGGTAATGGTGGTGCGATTTATATTGCAGGTGACGATGCGGTAGTTTCAGGTGACTTTAGATTTATCAATGCTACAGGTGGAAAAGGAATTCCTGGTCACGGTGGTTCAATCTATGTAGCAGGTAATAATGCAAACATCACAGATTCAACTTTCTTCGGTACACATGCAAGAAATTACGGTTTCGGTGGTGCAATCTATGTTACCGGTAACAATACTTACATGAACAACGATACATTTGACAATGGATTTGCATACAAGGCAGGAGCAGTTTACATTACAGGTAGTGATGCTACAATCAACATGTCCAACTTTGTTTCAAATAATTGTATGGATGACGGTGGAGCACTATATATTACTGGAGAATATGTTAAAGTAATCAATTCCAATTTCACCCGTAACACTGCTGGTGATGACGGAGGTGCAATCTACTGGGAGGGTAATGACGGATTAATGGAAAACATCACCTGTGATGATAACAAGGCAATCAGTTCTACAGGTTCCTCAAACGGTGGTACAATCTGTCTTACAGGTAATAATACCAATGTTACCAAATCCACTTTCACAAAAACTTACGCTTTCATTTCTGGAGGAGCAATATTTGCTACAGGTAATAACATTACTATTTCCGATTCAGCATTTTCAGACTGTAACGTTTCACTGGATGTGGAAGAAACCAACAAGACCTACGCTAATGGTGGAGGAGCACTTTACGTTTTAGGTAGTGACACAAATGTTTTAAACTGTACCTTTGAAAATTCCAATGGAAGACAGGGTGGAGCAGTTTATGTTCAAGGAAATGATGCCATACTCGACATGTTAATCTTCGATTCAAATTATGCTAGTGATGACGGTGCTGCTTTATATGTGGCAGGTCAAAACGGTAAACTGTACAATTCCAACTTCACAAACAACATTGCCGGAGACGATGGTGGTGCAATCTACTGGACAGGTAACGGCGGTGACATATATAACATTACCTGTTTCGATAACCATGCAATAAGTACTACAGGTTCATCCAATGGTGGTACGCTCTGTATTATAGGTAGTAACTTAAACCTTAACGCATCCAGTTTCGAACAAACTCATGCATTAATTGCAGGTGGAGCTATATTCATTACAGGTAATTACGTAAACATTACAGACTCTTCATTTAAAAACTGTAATGTGGCCATGGATATTGAAGATACAGGTAAAAACTATGCAAATGGTGGAGGTTCCATTTATGTATTTGGTAACTACACCAATCTCTTGAACTGTAAATTTGAAGACACACATGGCCGTGAAGGTGGAGCTATTTATGTTCAAGGAAATGACGCTGTAATAGATGAATTGAATTCAACAGACACTTATGCGAAAGAGGGTGGATCAATTTATGTTGCAGGCGTAAATGCAAAATTATTAAACTCCAATTTAACATACAGCCATGCAAATGATGGTGGAGCAGTATATGTAAGGGGAGATAACACACTCATTGATTCCAGTTTATTTACCCACAACAATGTCAGTTTAGCTCCTGATTCATTAGGTAGTGGTGGTGCAATCTATGTAAGAGGTGCAAGCACAAACATTACACATTCCACTTTCTTGGATTCAACCGCTTACGGTGGAGACGGTGGTTCAGTATATATAGGTGGTTATAACACCAATATTGAATATTCTGAATTCCAACACTCCAGAGCCAATGAAGGTGAAGGTGGAGCTATTTTCGTTGCAGGTAACCTGGCACATGTCCATGATTCATTGTTCAATGACACCCAAGCTGGTGACGGTGGTGCTATCTATATCGGAGGATTCAGAACAGGAGAAGACGCAAAAATCCTCAACTGTATCATTACAAACAGTCAAAGTAAAGATGATGGTGGTGCAATTTACGTTGCAGGTGCAAATGCATTGATTTCCGTTGATGTTTCAGACAGTAAATCTTTAGGTTTAAAAGATACCACAGGTTATGGTGGTGCAATTTACGTTGGAGGAGGCGATGCTAACATTACCCAATCCACATTCAACAACTGTAGTGCAGGAGCTGATGCATCCGGAGGTGCAATTTATGTTGAAGGAGACTATGCAAACATCGAGAAATCCAAATTCCACAATACCTATGCAAATGATGGTGAACTGGCTTCAGGTGGAGCAATTGCTATTGAAGGAAACATGGCAATTGTAAGTGAGTCCGAATTCACAGAATGTTTCGCATCCAATGGTGGAGTGCTGTTTGTTGAAGGACGTAGAGCTGAACTTCGTGATTCCAATGTCACTGACTGTTATGCATACGGCTATGGTGGAGCAATTTATATCTTATATGGTGAAAAAACAGTTGTTGACGGTTCTGTTTTCGATAACTGTACTTCCATCAATAAAGAAGGTGGATCAATAGTAATCAACGGTGACTACACGATTATTTCAAATTCCAATTTCACAGACTGTAACGCTTCTTCCGCAGAAGGACTCGGAGGAGCTATTTATATTGAAGGTGAAGAAACTACAATTCAAAATGCAATATTCAATGAATGTATAAGTGTAGACGGCGGTGCAGTCTTTATCCAAGGTAACGATGTGCACATTTCCGATTCTGCATTTGTAGCAAATAAATTAAAAGATTACACTGATGATGATAATTATGGTGGAGCTATTTACATAAATGGTGAAAGAACAATCATTTCAACTTCAACATTTGAAGACCACTCCGCATATACAGGAGGATCCATTTACATCAATGGTACTGATACGACCATATTGGATTCCAATATCACAAAATCCACTGCAGATTACGGTGGTGCAGTCTTTATCCAAGGTATTAACGCTAAAATTGAAGGCGGTAACATATCCTACTGTACCTGTACCTATGACGGTGGAGCAATCTATGTGAACGGTACAAATGCCCACATTTCAGCTGACTTCGCATACTGTAACGCAAGTTCTGCTGACACTCCTGACATTATAGGTAACGGTGGAGCTATTTATGTAAACGGTACTGATACAAACGTTTATGATTCCACTTTCCTAAATTGTATCGCAATGAATGACGGTAATGGTGGAGCTATTTATATTGAAGGTGTAAACACATTAGTCCAAACCTCTAAATTCCAAAATACCTGGACCAGCGACAATGCTGAGGGCGGTGCGATTTATATTTATGGTGCTAATGCTACTGTGGCTGTTTCAGAGTTCATTACCACTCATTCCAAAGAGGGTGGTGCGATTTATATTTACGGTCCTAATGCTACTGTGGATAAATCCAAATTTGTTGATTCTCATGCGGCATTTGGTGGTGCAATTTATATTGAAGGTATAAATACAACGGTTACTGATTCCGGCTTTATCAATACCAATGTCGGTCAGGTCTGTGAATGGGGCGATGCTCACTATGGTGATCCAACTGGATATGTAGCTCCTGTTGAAGGTGATGGTGGAGCTATTTATATTTACGGTCCTAATGCTTATATTGAAAATGCTACAATTGATGTAAGTCATGCTACTCGAAATGGTGGTGCTATTTATGTAGAAGGATCTGATGCAACAATATCTGCAACCATTCGTGGTTCTTATGCTGGTGTGCTAGAAACGTCATCTAATTTCAATGTAAATGAACTAACATCTGACGTGGCCATAATAAATAATTATTATAATGAAATGTTGTCATTCTATAATTGGGGTGTTGGATTATATAGTGCTGATCTTTCTACTATCAAAAATAGTGCAAACAATGCGAAATCTAATAATAGGGTAGATAATATATTCACAAATAGGGCATTTAATCAGAATAATTATAATGTTGTTTTAGGTTATGTGCTAGAAATCAATTCAACATTGTCTAGTTTAAATGAATCAGCTCCATTAATATACGATTCATTGATTGGTTATTATGATAATATAAATAGAAGTTTAGATGAGATTAATGCTAATAAAGATTACAATGCATTCAATAGCCATATAAAAAATGATATTAAGAATAACTTGACTGCTATTGTTAACTTTGTAGACTATTGCACTAACTTTAATAATGATTTGAAGAATTGTTATAATAATGCTTTAAAAGATTTACTTAGGTATAATAATTATAATACTGTAAATAATAAACTTAATAGTCTTAAAGACTATTCCAGTAAATTTAACACTTACATAGTTTATTTAAATAGTTATAATTCTGCATTTGATGAACTTTTACCACTAAATGAAGGATTTGGTGCACAGGTAAATCTCGTGCAGACTAAGGCCAGTATGGTATATGACCCTGGAATGAAAGGTGAAGGCGGTGCAATTTATGTTGCAGGAGTCAATACGTTTATTCACGATTCTGACATATCCGATACTCATGCATACACTGACGGTGACGGTGGTGCAATTTATGTAACTGGTACTAATACATCTGTTATTAATTCCAATTTCACAAATACGATTGCAGATCATGTCGGTGGTGCAGCTTACATTGCAGGACACAATACTTACATCACTGGTGATTCATTCTATAACTCCAAGTCAAAAGGAACTGGAAATACTGACGGTGGTGGAGCAATGTATATTGTAGGAGATGGAACCTATGTTTCAGATTCCAACTTCACGTTATCAGATTCCAGCAGATATGGTGGAGCAATATATATTGCAGGTAAAAACACTGATATTCTCACATCAAACTTCATACAGAACCATGCTGCATCTCCTGGTGGTGCAGTATATATCCAACAAGGTTTAGGTTTAAACACTACTGTAGATAAGTGTTACTTCTTTGACAATAGTGCTGGAACTTCCGCTGGTGCATTACACGTTTCAGGTACAAACACTACCGTAAACAACACGGTTTTCCTAAAAAATCATGGTGTATCTCAGGGTGGAGCTATTTATATTGATGGTATAAATGCGACTGTGCAATACTCCAATTTAACTGAAAATACTGCATCTACTCACGGTGGAGCTATCTACTGGAAAGGTGGACATGGTGGAGATTCAATTGTCGGATGTATCATCTTCAATAACAGTGCTACTTCCTATGATAGTGCTTTAGGTGGTGGTGTCTACTGGGATATTGGTACTCAGGTTACTCCTGGTGGTTTGGTAAAAGACACAATTTTCGACAGTAACTATGCTGGAAAACACGGTGGAGGTATGGACTGGCACCGTACTGTTAACAGTACAATGGATAACTGTACTTTCATTAATAATATCGCTGGTAAAGACGGCGGTGGTTTCTACTGCGGTGATACTGGTCAATTTGATGTAAGTACAAATCTTACTATAATCAATACTAAATTCAGTAATAACACAGCTAATTATGCTGGTGGAGGATTATCTCTTCAAATGAGAGATTCACAGTTAATAAACTGTACCTTTGAAAATAATATAGCATATTTCGGCGGATCCCTTGTTATTAAAGATACAAAAACTACAAATAACCAAATCATTAACTGTACTTTCATCAATTCCACTGCAAGTACTGTTTTAATTAATTCTACCGTTCAAGCGATTATAGACAATTTCAATAATGTTGAAGAATTCTGTAAAGGTAAAGGTGGTGCAATATTTACTAGGGATAATCTTGTTTCAGTTATAGGTTGTACTTTCATCAACTGTACCGGTAAAGAAGGAGGAGCAGTCTTCTGGGACGGCGGTGACAATTATCAAAGAGATAATCCTTCTAGACATACTGGTGTCATGGGTGATGATGGAATAATTAGAGATTCAACATTCATTGGAAACAATGCTACTCTTGGTGGTGCTATCTGCTGGACAAGTCCTAATGGTGTCGTAACTGACTCCACATTCATTGGAAACAATGCTACTTTAGGTGGTGCTGTCTACTGGAAAGGTGGAGTTGAATATATCGAATATAAATGGAATTATGTGAATACATTTGCAGTCCACGGTAATAACGGTAAAGTTACTAATTCTGAATTCATCGAAAACACTGCAACAAACGGTGGAGCTATCTATTGGGCTGGTGAAAACGGTAATGTATCCAATTCAAAATTCACAGATAATTACGCTGAAAAAGGTGGTGCTATCTATTGGACAAATATTACTCAAAATGCAACTTATCCTCCTACCAGAGCTACAACATACACTAAAATCGCAACTACAGGTAATAACGGTATTGTAGAGAATTCCACATTCTTCGCCAACAAGGCCAATTATGAAACCGGTTTGGGTGGAGCTATTTACTGGAACACCTCTTCAAGCAATATTACTGATACCACATTCTTGAACAACACTGCAAGTAAAGGTGGAGCTATCTACTGGGTAAATGGTACTAAAATTGACAATTCAACTTTCAGATTCAACAAGGCACATACAGGTTCTGCAATATATGAGGATGCATCCATGAAAGAAATGGATATCATCGATTCATCATTCCTCGAAAACAGGGCAGATTCCAATACGTTTGAACAGTTTAAAATCACTGATGTAAATGGCGGTGTCCGTGTAAGCGCATATTACAGAGGTAATGATAACATTATCAATGGAATGTGGAATGACGGCGGTGAAGTATACTTCACTAATGTAACCTACCTCGGTATTAATGCTAATGAAGTTAATACCGGCTCTCAACGTGTAACTCCTGAAAAAATCAATGATATACCTACTGATTCTAATAAGTTCTATCAGTCAGATTATGAGGTAGGTCAAATTATTAGAATAAGCGTCTATGACCAAAACGGTCTGGTTGCTGAAGACATTAAATTAACAGGATTTGACAGTTATGTTGAAGGATTCTATTCTGGACTTACTGCAGAACATACTAAAGTCAAAATAGAACACCCTGCCGATGATTATTACACATATCTCGGTGACCGTGATGGTGCTCAGTTAGTATACATATTAATTGATACTGAAGACATTTACTGTCTTGATGATGAAATAATCAATATTACTGTAGTTCCTCAAAACAAATCAGAAACAAGAGCTCCTACAGGAAACATTACAATTAAAGTCATTGGAAACAACGGAAAAACATATGAAGCTAATATAACATTAACTGTTGTGGATGGTACAAATTCATCTGTTGCACAGTTCAACGCTACTTTATGTCCAACCGGCATATATTCAGTTGAAGTATTCTATCACGGAGATGATGTTTTCTTCCCTCAAGACAATTCATCTTCATTTAGAGTATTTGAAATTGATCCGACAATCATTATTGAGACTGAAAACATTAGAGTCGGCGAAATGGAAATAATCAATATTACGGTAGACCCAACCAAGAAGGTAACGGGCACTGTATCAGTATATATCGACAGTGTCTATATAGGTGACTTGCCTCTTGTAAACGGAACCATACAAATCAGAGACAGCACATTCCCTGTTGGAGTCCATAATGTAATCGGAATCTATAACGGTGATGAGCACTTCAAGCTCGTACGTAATACATCCAGTTTCGTTGTTTCAAAATATGACCCTTACTTTGTAATTGAAGGAAGAACAATATTTGTCGACGATCAGGAATATCTTGAAATATTCATTTCAAATAAAACAGAAAGCGGATTGGTACATATTCCTACCGGATTTGTCTATCTTGTAGTTGAAGGCGAACAATATTATATTAACCTGACTACTCAAAAAGGCATTCTTCTTCCGATTTCAACCGAAGCAGGTGTATATCACGTATGGGGTAATTACTCCGGTGACGGTTTCTGGAACAGCGCAGTAAATACAACTGATTTCCTTGTCCTAAAACATAATATAACATTGAATGTCACAGATGTTGTCAAAGTTTACGGTGGAGAAGAAAAAATCAATGTGACATTTGAATATGATGACGTAACCGGAAATGTAACAATCAGAATTATGGACAAAACACAAGTCATAAAAGAATTTAAAGATGTTCCAATCGTTAAAGGTAATGCAACTGTTGAAATATCCGGTTTAAATCCTGGAAATTACACCATTGATGTGGTATATCTTGGTGACAGAAAATATTATGGAAATACCACTTCCGGAAACCTCACGGTTAAAAAAGGAAAAATCCCAATGATTATTGTACCTCACAATATTATCTTCGGTGAAAAAGAAAATATTATGGTATATGCGAATACTACCGGAGGGGTAGATATTTATATTAATGGTACTAAGATTGGAGACGATTATTTCACACGTGGAGAAGCGGAATCATCCAAATCCGGATTGGCACCTGGCATCTATAATGCTAGTGCATACTTCCGCGGAAATGACTATTATGAACCTGGATGGGTAAGCGCTCCTTTCATAGTATATAAATTAAACAGAACTGTTGATTTATCTGTTGAAGATATTATTTATGGAATGGATGAGAATTTAAGAGTATTTGTAAATGCAAGCGGTAATGTAACCATTTGGGTAAACGGAACTAATAAAACAATCGTTCTTGAAGTTGAACAATTCGGACTTATCGATAAGGGTTCAGCTAAATGGGTTCTTGAAGGATTGGATGTAGGCACATATCCTGTTGAAGTATGGTATAACGGTAATGAATTCTATAATCCGGCATACACTTGGGGCGTATTCCAGGTCATTCCGGTAAATACTACTTTAACTGTTGATGTCCATGACATCTATATATGGGATAATGAAAGCATAAGCGTCACGGTTAAAGACGCAGCCGGCAGTGTCATTACAGACGCTCCTGGAAACATCACTATAACTATCGAGGGCGCAACCTACAGTCAAAAACTCAATAATGGTGTTGCCAGATTTGTCATTCCTAATTTAACCATTGGTACTAAGAATGTTTGGGCATTCTATGACGGTGATAAAAACCATAACGGAAACAGATCTCTTGCATCATTTAAAGTAATGCCAAGAGTTCCTGTCGTAAACGTCACTGCTCAAAACATTACTGTCGGTGAAGTGGAACCGCTCCATGTTGAAATCCCTGCAAACGCAACAGGATTTGTAATCATAACCGGCAACTTCACAGAAAACGGAATTTACGTATCCAAATTTATAGGCGGCAAGGCTGACATTCCAGTCTATGATTTAGCTAGCGGAACTTACAGCGTACATATTAAATATTATGGTGGAGGCAATGACAACTACACCGTAGCTGAAGCAGATACTGTATTTAAAGTATCTGGAGAAGACACTCCTATCCGCATTGATGTTAAAGATATCTACTACAGACAAACGGCCAACATTACTGTAAGTGTCAATGACGGCGTAGACGGATTAATCACTATTAAAGTCGTCAACGGAAGCGGAATCATTAGAGAAATTACCTTGCCAATATCAAACGGCAAAGTTAACCTGCTGGTTGACAACTTGGCTGTTGACAATTACACAGTTTATGCAGATTACTTAGGAAATAATAAATATCATGCAAACAGCACCAGTAAAGTATTCAAAGTCATGAAGATTGCTCCTGTAATCACTATCGATTCTGTAGAGACAAATTCAATTAGAAATGCTACTGTTGTTGTTCACATCACTCCGGGAACTACCGGAAATGTAACGATTACTGTTAATAATAAGAAATACAACGGCACTATTGAAAATGGTGTTGTAAGAATTGTCATTGATCAATTGAATTCAGGCAATTACACAGTTGATGCATATTATGCAGGTGACAGAAACTTCACTGAAGCATCAGCTAATAAAGACAATGCAGTAAATATCTTCAGATACTCATGCTATGTCATGAATGTCACCGCTGAAGACACTAAAGTTGATTTAAATACTACAATCATTGTAAATGTTCCTTGTGATGCTGTTGGAAAAGTGGCAATCTATATTAATAATTCATTCGCAGGTTATGCTACTATTGAAAACGGTGTTGCTAAGTTAAATGTAACCAAATCAATATACGGCAAATATGTTGTCAATGCAACATTTATGGATGACAAATATGCCAACAAGACCGTAACTACCAATTATCATGTATTCAAATGGGAAACTCCAATGATTATCAATGTCACTGACATTTACGTTGGAGATGTTGCAACCATCGTTGTAAGCGTTCCTGCAAACATTACTGATAACGTGACAATTGAAATAGCAGGTAAGAAATATTCCGCTAAAGTAATCAATGGAAACGCTACATTTAAGGTAGCTAACCTGACTTGCGGCAATAAGACTGTCACTGCAATATATGCGGGCAACTACAAATACCTGTTCAATGCAACTACAAATAACTTCACAGTTTACAAACGTCCATCTACCGTAGTTGTAAACACTACTGACATTAATGTGGGTGACGTTGCAATAATTAACGTGACAGTTCCTCAAAATGCAACCGGTTATGTTGTAATCAGCGTAAATGGAACCAACTACACAGTAAATGTAACTGACGGTAAAGGATCAATTCCGGTCAGCGGATTGCCTTATGGTACTTATGATATTAATGTGACCTACATTGGCGATGAGCAATACTTGCCAAACACCAATTCAACTACATTGAAAGTATCCAAAGTTCCTTCAAACATTACTGTTGCAGTAAATAACATTACTGTCGGTGATGTAGCTATTATTAACATGACTGTTCCTAAGGATGCTACCGGAAACATAACAGTTAAAGTAAACAGCACTGTTGTAGTCGTTGGAATCGTTAACGGAACTGCTCAAGCTATTGTTCCATACCTTAAAGTTGGAAACTACACTGTTGATGTAACTTACAATGGTGACGGCAAATATCTCTCAAGCGTAAACGCTACTAAATTAACTGTAAACAAAGCTTCCAGTGATATTACTGTTGTTGATCAAGGTAACGGTACTGTTGTTGTTATTGTTCCTGGTAATGCTACCGGTAACGTGACTATTATTGTTGAAAATCAAACATTTAACGGTACTGTGATTAACGGTACTGCTATTATTAACTTAACTAATGTAACTCTTGGTGAGCACAACATTACTGTGATTTACTCAGGTGATGAAAACCATACCAGTGAAATTATCAACGCTACAGTTACTATTCCTAAACTTATTACTCCGATTAAAGTTGATGTAACTAATATTTATGTCGGTGATGTTGCTAAGATTAATGTAACCGTTCCTGTCAATGCTACAGATAAGATTAGAATTGAAATTGACGGTAAAGAGTACTTTGCAACTATTGTTGATGGTGTTGCAAGATTTGTGATTGAAAACTTGACTGCGGGTGTTAAAACTGTTGCTGTAAGTTATGATGGTGATGATAATTACACTGCTAACTTCACAACCGCTAACTTCACAGTCTTTAAACATACTCCTGTGGTTACTGTTAACACTACTGACATTATTGTCGGTGAGACTGTTGTAATTAATGTTATTGCTCCTGTTGATGTAACTAGACAGGTTATTGTTAATGTTAATGGTGTTGATTATGCTGTTAATATGACTAATGGTGTCGGTCAGTTAAATGTCACTGGTCTTGACAATGGTTCATATGATGTGACTGTCAGATATCTCGGTGATGACAAGTATCTTGGTGCTGATAATGCGACTGGCTTTAAAGTATCTAAATTGCCTTCAACTGTTTCAACCAAAGCTGATAACATTACTGTTGGTGAAAAGGCAATCATTGAAATAACTGTTATTGATGATGCTACTGGTATCGTTACAGTTACTGTTGGCGGTAAGGATTACAATGTTTCTGTTGCTGACGGTAAAGGTATTCTTGTTGTTCCTGGTCTTAAAGTCGGCAATTACACTGTTGATGTCAAGTATCTCGGTGACAGAAAATACGAATCAAGCACAAACGCTACTAAATTCACTGTCAATAAGATTAAATCTGATGATATCACTGTTGTTGATCAAGGTAATGGTACTGTTGTTGTCGTTGTTCCTGGTAATGCTACTGGAAACGTTACAATCGTTGTTGAAAATCAAACATTCACAGGTCCTGTAGTTAACGGCACTGTAATTATCAATTTAACAAATGTAACTCCTGGTGAGCACAACATTACCGTAATTTACTCTGGTGATGAAAACCATACAAGCGAAATAATCAATACTACAGTTACAATTCCTGTACGCGTCACTCCGATTAAAGTAGATGTAGCTGACATTTATGTTGGAGATGTTGCTAAGATTAATGTAACCGTTCCTGGCGATGCAACAGGTAAGATAAGAATCGAGATTGATGGTAAAGAATACTATGCAGAAATTGAAAACGGTGTTGCAAGATTTGAAGTTGAAAACCTAACTGCCGGTCCAAAAACGGTCGCAGTATCATACGTGGGTGATGAAAACTATGAAGCCAAATTCGCAACCGCAAACTTCACAGTATTCAAACGCAATTCATTCGTAAGCGCTGAAATTGAAAGCATCATCGTTGGTGAAAACGTGATCGTCAAAGTCAAAGTTCCAACCGATGCAACCGGTCAAGTCTTGGTTGACGTCGACGGCGTATCACAATACTATGTGAATGTAACCAACGGCGAAGGATTTGTTACAATACCTTACATCCCAAGCGGCAAATACAATGTCAACTTAACCTACATCGGTGACGATAAATACTTGCCAAGCGCAAATGTCTCTTTATTCGATGTAAACAAGGTCAAACCATTTGTAATTCCAATCGCACATGACATCATCGTCGGCGAAAACGAAGTCATCAAATTGATTGTCCCTGTTGACGCCACCGGAAATGTGACAGTCATAATTGACGGTGAAGAATTTGTCTTTGACTTGAATGAAGGTACAATAGGCGCATACTATAGCGAAGGTGAAAAATACATTGTGGCAATAAGCGGCGGTAATGGTGAATTGGTAATTCAAGGATTGCCTGTCGGCGAATATGTCGTAAGCGTAAGATATAATGGTGATTACAAGTACACATATGCTGACAATACAACCACTTTCAAAGTGACCAGCAAGGACACTGACATAAAAGTATATGATCTGGGCAACGGAACAGTTTTAGTAATCGTTCCTGAAAATGCTACTGGTAACGTTACAATTGAAGTTGAAAATCAGACATTTACCGCACCTGTGGTTAACGGTACTGCTATTGTTGACTTGACCAATGTAACTCCTGGAAAACATAATATTACTGTAATCTATTCCGGTGATGAAAATAATAATCCGACCACCGAAAACGCAACCGTAAATATTCCTGGAAACTATATTCCAATAGACGTCAGCGTACATGACATTTATGTTGGAGATACCGAAGTTGTAGTTGTAACTCTTCCTGAGGACGCTACCGGTACAGTCACTATCGAAATCAACGCCAAAGAGTATACTGCTCCTGTTGTAGATGGAAAAGCAATATTCTATGTTGACGGATTGGCATTCGGTAATAAGACAGTTGCCGTAAAATACAGCGGTGATGATAAGTGCAGGGATAATTTCACAACCGGTCAGTTCAGAGTCATTAAACGTCCTACTACCATAACTGCAACTGCTCAAGACATCTATGTTGGATTTGATGAAGTAATCAACGCCCATGTTCTTCCTGATGATGCAACCGGAAAAGTATTGGTTGACATCGGCGGCGTGGGATACTACGCAACCATTGAAAACGGTGTTGTATACGTTATAATTCCGGAACTTCCAAGCGGAGAATGCACTGCAAGGGTAACTTATGAAGGTGATGACAAATACTTGCCAAGCGTAACTACCGTTAAATTCACCGTATCAAAACTCAAGACCCCTATCAATGCTGCAGGGGATGAAATTGAAGAAGGTGAAGAGGCAACCGTTGTTGTAAGGGTTCCTGAAGATGCAACAGGTACTATAACAATTACTGTCAATGGTGAAAAATACACAAAAGAGGTAGAAAACGGTAAGGTAGTATTCGTAATTCCTGGATTGGTTAAAGGGGACTGGGACGTACAGGCTGAATATTCCGGTGACAAGAAATACGAAGCAAATGATACAATTACAGATATCCTTGTATACCGCAATGATCCTTCAGGCAATGAAACCCATAACGATACAGAAGGCGGAGAAAGTGCACGTGCAGTAAGTGAAGGAATTGCATTGTCCAAATATCCTACAGGAAATCCAATTTTAATGATATTATTAATATTAATTGCACTTGGTGCAGGCCAAGCAAGAAGATTTAAAAGATAATCTTTCCAATTAATATTTTTTCTAATTTTTTATTTTTTTAAACTATTTTTTCTTTTAATCACGTATTAACCAATCATTTCCATCAATTAATTAAACTTATTAATTAAGGAAAATCATATATTAATAATAGATAAATTTTAAGGATTGTTTTTTCATGAATTATTTAGTTGTTGGTGCGGGAAATGCAAGTAGGCCTGTTGCAAGATTGCTTAATCATTTGGGACATAATGTAATTATAACTGATTTAAAAGAAATCACTGCTTTTAAAAGTGATGTTCAACGTATTTTACTTCAAATGGAAGGTGAAGGTATTACTTTGGATTTGGGAAATCAAAATCCGTCTTTGGAGGGTATTGAAGCTGTTTATGCTCCACCCACACTTCCTGATTCCGCCCCAATCGCTAAATTAATAAAAGAATATGATGTTGATGTATTGACTAATGAAAAATTCTCAAAAATTGTCAATGACTTAATACCTGTCAATATAATTGGCATAACTGGTACTATGGGTAAGACAACAACTACTTTTATCACAACCAGTCTTTTCAAACAGGCAGGATATAAAGTATGGTCATGTTCTTCACTTGTCAATAATCTTGTTTCTGAAGCCATTATTGATGGAATAGTTAAAGGAAAGGCTAATGACTGTGATATAGCTATTTTTGAACTTCCTCATGGAACCATTGGTCTATTGGATAATTTGGATATTAAAATAGGTCTTTTAACAAACATTGCAGAAGATCATCTGTCTGAGTTTGGTGGCTCTTTGGAAAAGTACCAGCAAAGAAAATTGATTCTTGAGAGGATGTCTGAAACATTCATCGCAAACTACTCATGTTTTGATATAATAAATCCTCAAAGAAACGATGCATTATATTATGCTTTAGATGAAAATGTTGATTTTAAAGGTACTGTCGGCGATGAATCATTGACTATTGAATATGATGGTGACAAGTTTACTACGCCCTTCCATATGATGAGCTACTTTTTTGAAAATTCCGTTGCAGCAAGTGCTGTGGCATTAACATATGGTGTTAAAAAAGAAGATATTATTGATGCATTATCTGTATTTAAAGGCTTGCCTGCACATATGGAGGATGTGGGAAACTACAATGGAAGAAAGGTGATTCTTGACTCAGCATTCTTATACGATGGGATGAAAATTACATTGGATTACTTTAAGGATGAAAGTGTAGTTTTATTCCTTGATCACTTTGATACATTGTCCGTTCGTGACAAGGCTGAAGTTGGTGAACTTGTAAGCAATTATGATATTAAGACAGTAATCGCCAGTGGATTCAATGAAGTTACTCAAGAGATAGAAATGGAAGCTGCCAATGAATTATTGGATGCAATTACCAATCCTAAGATTCAAAAAGTTGCAGTAGAAAACATAGAAATTGCAGCTGCTGAAACGTTTAAATATTCCAAACCTGGAGACATAATTCTTCATATGGGACCTCTTATAGCATATGACAGATTAACCACTGTAGAAAAGATTATGAAAGGGCTTGATGAAGGAAGTAAAAAGTATGACTAAAAAAACATTTGGAGTTATCGGCGTTTGCGGCGCAAATGGTAATTTGATTGCAAGAATACTTGAAGAGAGAGGATATGATGTAATTGGAACAGATTTGTCCTCTGCTGAAAAATGCAGATTTTCAAAATCTCTTGAAGGTTATGATATGGAATTGTATTATGGAGAAACTCCTGATGAATTTTTTGAAAAATCAGATTATATCGTACCTCCAGCAAGTCTATCTAAAAAATCAGCTATTTTCAAAAAGATAGACAAGTCATTGTTTGAATTGGAGGATGTAATAGATAATTTTCACACAGAAAAGCCAGTATTTGGAATAACGGGCACTAACGGAAAGACAACCACTACAACTCTTCTTAAAAAAATAGCCTATGACAATGGAATTGAACCTGCAGAACATAATCTGGAAAAGATGCAGGGAAATGCAGAATACATTCCAATTTTACAGTCAAGACTTCATGGGGATGTGGCCATTTTGGAAGTTGGAACCTTTGGGGTCCCTGGAACTGTTAAAAGAATTGTAGAATGTGCTGAAATACAGGCAGGATTGATAACCAATATCACTCCTGATCATTTGGATAGTCTTGGAAGCTTTATGGATTACGCTCATGTTAAGGGTGAATTCATTGGGGAATTGAACAGTAAACAGCTAATTGTCAACGGTCAGGATCCGACAATAATGGGTCTTTTAAGGGAATATGATTTCAACGGTGATTTGATAACATTTGGTATTGATTGGATGCCGGAAAGTGTCAATTCTAAAGAATGTGTATGTGGTCGTGAAATTAAAGTAAAGGAAATAATTTCCGGATGCGGATATTACTTCTGCCCATGCGGCATTACAACTCCTCAGGTGGATTATATTGCAACAAATATAGATTTGAAAAATCGTAGATTTGATTTGCACACTCCTGATGAGAAGTTGGAAGTTCAAATGTCAATTGACGGACTTCATAATGTCTATAATGTCACTGGTGTTATCATTGCAGCTCATGAATTTTTAAAATTGCCTTATGATAAAATTTTAGAGTCAGTTGCTACATTCACGGGCGTTGAGGGAAGAATGGAGAAAGTGGCTGAAATCAATTCCACGGAAATTTATGTTGACTATGCACACAATCCTGCTGGTGTTCAAACTGTTTTAGACCAATTTGAAAAATTATTCGGTGATTTTACTTGTGTAATTACTGTATCATCAGAATCAGGTCATGATGGGGATTTGGCAATATTCAACAATGCATTGGAATATGCAAAATATGTTGTTCCTGCATCAGCAGCATCACAAAAGATTGCTTGTGAACTTATTAGGGATGATTCTTCTTTAACTGAAAAAATATTATTTGATCATGTTGATGATTTCGTTAAGAAAGGAACCCTTGGAGCTAGCTATGATGAAGTTAGAGAGGGAATTGAAAAAGCATTAACTATGGATTGTGGTTTGATTGTAGCTATTGGTGAGGCTGCAACTAAATTCAAGTCATGTGTTGATGATTTATAGGGTTTTAGTGTTAAAAAATAAAGGATAGGTTTAAAATTAAACCTATTTGAGAATTTCATTTATTGTTGCTTCATCAGATGCATCGATTTGAATCATTTTACCGTCTTCAAGGTATGTGAAAGTTACGGTACCATCAGTATTTTTTTCTAAGAAACCTGCATGGTTTTCTATTGTTTGATTTTGTGAATTAGTTGAAGCTGGGGTGTATTTGTTAAGGTCTGCATCTTTCATATAGATATATTTGACAGAAATTGCTTTATCACCGTTTGTGAAATAAGCAGCAGACATTTTAGCGCCATCAGCACCACTTACGTTTGCAAGTACGCCAGTCAATGTTTTATTATCATTTTGATTGTATCCGTTAGGTATTTTAAATTGTTTGTCGTTTATTTTCAATACTCCGTCTTTGTAATCTACAGTAGCAACATCTCCGTCACTACTTACACTGGAACTACTACTGCTTTGGCTTCCAAAGGAGAATTCCCATGCACTAACTGCGCCTACAGCAATACAGAGAGTAACCAATGCAATTAGTATTAACATTATTTTTCTTTTCATTGTTATCACCTATAATTAATGTAGTATGTAAAAAAGACACTACAAAGTATATTTTATTACTTTTTATTTAAATATGTGTATGCTTTATTTCTTGTCAAATGCTCTCACTATCTTTATAAATAGTCATTTACTAAAATTACATTATGGCTACTTATATTAAACATCCTTTAATAAAAAAAGATTCTATTGAATCAAGATTATATCAGCAGGTTTTAGCGGGGGATGTTTTAAAAAAGGGAAACACCATGGTTGTTGCGCCAACCGCTTTGGGAAAGACTATTGTTGCGATATTGGTTGCAGCAGATAGGTTGCAAAAAGTTAAGAATTCTAAAGTTCTTATTTTATCTCCATCAAAGCCATTGGCCATTCAGCATGAAGCCAGCTTTAAGGAGTTTTTAACGCTTCCATGTTCATCAATTACTGGGGCTGTCAAAACCGATGAACGTGTTAAACGATGGGAAGAGTCAAGGATAATATCTGCAACACCTCAAACGGTAGAGTCAGATTTGTTGAATGGCAGGTATGATTTAAGCAGTGTTTCATTAATTGTTTTTGATGAATGTCACCATGGTGTCGGTGCATATTCTTATGTCTATTTGGCATCAAGATATGTTAAAGAATCCAATTTTAATCTAATATTGGGATTGACTGCTTCTCCGGGTTCTGATAAAACTAAAATCAAGGAAGTATGTGAAAACCTATACATTCAAAATATTGTGGTCAAGACTGAAAATGATCGTGATGTCAAGCCATATTTCAATCCTGTCACTATTGATTGGGTTAGAATCAAAATGAGTGAGGAACTGGATAAGATTAACAAATCTTTGGAAAAGGCTCTTAAAATCAGATTGAAGACTCTTAAGAATATGGGAATATTAAAAACGATTTCTGTTACTAAAGTTGATATATTAAAAACTCGTGGCCGCATTCAAGGAGAAATTGCAAGATCCACTTCTCCTCCAAAGGAATTGTTTCAGGTAATTTCCATTTTAAGTGCAGTTATCAATATTCAACATGCACAGGAGCTTGTTGAAACTCAAGGGGTCCATCCATTCAATAAGTATATTATGCGATTGCGCAAAAAGAAAACCAAGGCCGCCAAATCATTGATGAATGATCCAAACTTTTCACGTGCCGTAAGGTTGGCTCATAATGCTGAGAAAAATGGTTGGGAACATCCAAAACTCAGAACTTTGGCCGAAATCCTTAAAAAGGAATTGGGTACAGGTGATGGTCAGACTACTCTTCAAACCACAAGATATGGTGATAAGAAAGATAAAAAAGCTTCAAAAGTCATTGTGTTTACTCAATTTAGGGATACATTGGAAATGATTCACGAAAAACTTGAAAGTGAAGGAATCAAATCTGCAAAATTCTTCGGTCAGGGAACTAAGGATGGCGAAAAGGGGTTGACTCAAAAGGAACAAAAGGAAATCATAAAGGCATTCCGAATGGGTGAATATGATGTTTTGATTTCAACCAGTGTTGCTGAAGAGGGTATTGATATTCCTGCTGTTGACCTGGTTGTATTGTATGAGCCTGTTCCATCTGAGGTGCGAATGATTCAGCGTCGTGGAAGAACCGGTCGTAAAAGAACCGGCCGTGTTAAAGTTTTAATTACAAACGGCACTCGTGATGAAGGTTATTACTGGTCTTCTGTAAGAAAAGAGAACAACATGAAAAACCAGTTGATAGATCCTAATGTTTTAAAGGAATTGAATGAATCTGCCGTTGCAAGAATGGATAATGAAAAAAGAGTTAAGGTAATTGATAAGCCTAAAGAAGAGAAATTGCCTTTGGTTTATGCAGATTCTCGTGAAGGAAACTCTAAAGTAATCAGATATTTGTCACAAATGGAAATGGATGTTAAAGTGCAATCAATGGCAGTTGCAGATTATCAGGTAAGTGATGAAGTGGCAATTGAGCGAAAAACCGCTAAAGATTTTGTAAGTTCAATGATTGACAAGCGCTTATTCAAACAGGCACGAGAACTTTCCGAAGAGTTCAAAAGACCTTTGATGATTCTTGAGGGGGATGACTTATACTCAGGCATGGTAAATCCAAATGCAATAAGGGGAACCATTGCATCAATTGCACTGGACTTTGGAATTAGCATTATACCAACTAGGGATGCTCAGGATACTGCAGCTATGATTAAACGTATTGCTATTCGAGAACAGTCTGGTGAAAAGGCTAATATTCAAATCCGTACTGATAAAAAACCGGTTAGCTTATGGGAACAGCAGCTATTTATTGTTGAATCCTTGCCTAGTATTGGTCCGGTCAATGCTAAAAATTTATTGGAGCATTTTGGTAGTGTTTCTGATGTATTTAATGCATCTGAAAGTGAATTAATGGAAGTTGAAGGTATTGGAAAAATCACTGCTCAAAGCATTCGTAAGGTTATTGATTCAAAATATTTGTATTTCAAAAAAGAAATTAAAGAGAAAAAACTTTTGTAATCTATTTTAACATTTTTTTGTTAATAAGTAGATATTTGTTTAAAATAATTAAATTTTATTTTTTATTTTATATTATTCATTCATTAGGTATAATTTATATTAATTTTTTTGAACAGTTATTAATAATTAATTGTTATATATTATACATAATAACTGTTTAATATAAATTAGTTGGCATCCTTTTTTGTTTAATTTAACCCATTATTTTTTCTTATTTTGGGCTGTTAAAAAGTTAGTTGATTGAATTTTGTTTTATTTTTTTATATTTTTTTCTGTTTTATCTTTAGAAATATTTATATACTGCATGTATTTCTGTAGTTTGGTTAATATTTACACTTGAAATAATGCTTCAGTATTTTTTAAAAATAAGAATAAATAATGTAAAACTTGTGGTAAATTAACTCAAACTGAATTTTTAGAGGATTATGGTGCTTATTCATATTTTAACAAAAATATTATTGTTAAATCAAATAAATCAAAAGAATTGGATAATATTTCTCTTAGAAATCTTGCCAAATATCATGGAATTTTCAATAACATTCATATATCTCATGAAACTATTCGCAAATCATTAATTTTAACTAATAACTTATTTTATGTTAATTTTGATTTGAATTTATCTGGTTGTTATGGTTATGATGTTCAATGGATTAGAGTAGAACGTGTGTGGTATTGTCTTAGAGTACAAAATAGAAATATGTGTGGAAAAAGAAATTAAAGAAGAAAAAGCTCAAATAACTGGATATAAAAACTTATTTTTTGAATTATTCAAATAAAAATCATATGATGAATCAATGAATTATACTGAATTCTTAAAAAAAGAAATAAAATATTTTTTTAAAATTCTGAAAAAAATATTTGAAAAGAAACTTTTTTCTAAACTATAAAAAAATACTTAAATTACTTAAATAAAGAATATTACAATAAATTAGAAAAAACAAACAATCTATTGGGGAATTACAAGGAAAATAACATTACCAAAATCAGAAAAGAAAAAATTCACAACATTAAAGGTGTATTTAATCAAATACTTCACAGAATAAAAAAACTGGAATGAAAATCAAAAAAATCAACTAACTTTTTGACAGTGCCTATTTTTGACTATAAATATTTATATAATTAAAAAAACATAAAAAAACTATTGTTATCGTTATTTTTCATTAACGCAAAAAAATAATCTTGAATAAGATAGCAATATGTGATTTATTGGGAAATTAATGATTGTTTTAGTTTATACGAATAATTATGTTAGTATAATTGATAATAGAACAATTTAGTAATATTACTTGGTGAATTACAACATTTAAATAAACTTTATATTACTATGGGGGTTTTGTGTATTAACTCGAAGGGAAAGCTAATAATATTTGCATTAATCCTGTGTGTATTTATTAGTCTATCTGCCGTATCTGCAGCAGACAATAGCACTGATGATGTAATATCTATTAGTAATTCAAATCAAAATGTCGAGATTCAACAAACAGCTGTTGAATCAACAAGTGTTGAGAATACTACCTCTAATGATGAAGCTGTAACGGTTTCAGCAAATGGTGAAAATACAAGTAATGAAAGTAATGATGAAAATGTAATTTTGACTGACGAAGATTTAAAAGAAATGGGGATTGTTTTAAAAGAACCATTGCTTGGTGTAAGTATTGGTGATGAAGATCTTTTAGGAGATTCCTGGACATATTCATGGGGTACTGATACTCTTTCATGGAATTATGTTTCCGTTCATTTAACAAGTAATTTACATACATCTACGCATGGTAGTCTAAGGTCAATTTCCGAATCTCCGGGTTACTTTAAGATTGGTTCTAAAAAATCAACTACATCATATGCGGGTGTAGAAATTAAAAATGGTCAAGGTTATTGGACTTGGAATCTTTATATGAATGATGCAGGATTAACTCCAGGTCAAGAATATACCATAACTTATTTCTGTCATATGAATTATAAAAATGATAAATCTCAAAGTTGGGATGTTCACAATGGTCAAGACGCTCCTACTTCAACTGTTACTATACCATTAATTTCTACTACTTCCACATGCTCTGCTTCAGGTACTTCTTATGAGTATGGATCTAACTCTCCAGTTACTTTGTCTGGTACTGTGGGAGGTATTGTATCTAAGTTTGCTTCTTCCAAAACTGTTAAAATATATAGGGATAATTCATATTATACTTCCGTATCAACAGATAATTCTGGTTCATGGAGTTTTAAAATTCCAACAACTAGTGCAAATGCTGGTTCCCATTCATATTATGCGTATTATGAACAAAGTACTTATTATTATGCTAGTGCCTCAAGTACTATTACTGTAACAACAAATGCCGGAACTCCAGCAATTACTCTTGAAAGAACTAATGTTAGTAGTGAATATCCTGGAAAACAAAAAGTAAAAGTTACAGTTAAAAATCAAAAAGGGGATGCTTTAAGTAATGTTCAGGTTAAAGGTGTGGGTTCTTCATTAAATGTTAATGGAGTCACTGCCGCTGATGGAACTGTAACATTCACGGTTGATAATTTAACTGTCGGTACTTATAATGATTGGGTTTTTTCAACTAGCCCTATAAAATCCGGCAATATCGTTAATTATATTGCTACTTCAAAACAATTACCTTCTTTTACAATATCTAAAGCTACTCCAAACTTCGCACCATATTTCGATAAAAATTATATTGAATATTGGGATGATGTAACTATTATTGGTGATATAGCTAAAGCTGGAGATCATTATGCTACTGGTACGGTAACTGTTAGTGATGGAGAAAGAACTGGTTCTTATTATTTAAAAGAATCTGATGAAGGTCATTTTGAAGTAACTTTAAGAAATTTAAATGTTGGAAATAATAAAGAATTCACAGTTCAATATGATGGTGATGATTATTATAAGGATTCAATTAAAAAAATATATCAAACTGTTAATCCACGTCCTGTAAATGTTACATTATATAGAGCTACTCCATATAATAGTATGTATGGTGATAAGATTACTGTTACTGGTAAAGTGATTTATCCTACTACTGCTTCAAAACCTGTTGGTACTGTTAGTGTTACAGTTGGTGGTGTTAAAGGAACTGGTACTTTAGATGAAAATTCAGAATTCACACTTGATATAATTGGCGCTCAACCAGGTTCATATACTCAAGGTGTTGAAGTATATTATTCACCTGTTGGTGATAATAACTATAAATCTGGTGAACCTCAAACATTATCTTTTGATAAAATTAATATTATTAAGTATAGGCCTACTATTACAGCTAGTCTAACTAATGGTGCATATTATTTCAATGGTCATGTTACTGTTAATGGTTCAGTACAGGGTCTTGTTGGTGATCAATATTATAAACCAAAAGGTTTCGTATATCTTTACATGGATGGCGATGATACAAATATCGTAGGTAAATATGAGTTAAATGGTGTTGAAGATACATATACTATAAATGTTAATGCGTTAACTGTCGGTGAACATTACTTTGATGTTTATTATGAAGGTGATGATTATTATCTTAATAATATCATATCTACTGATAAATTTACTGTAGCATCCGTTCCTGTTGACTTTAAAATAGAACCAGCTAATGGATATTATAATGGTTCAGGCCCTAGTGCTTCTGTATTGGTTAATGTAACTCCTCGTTATGGTGGTGTTCCACCTATTGGTTATATTGAAGTAAGTCTTCCTGATGGTTCAAGAAAATGGACTCAGGAATTGGTAAATGGTAGTGCACGTGTTGGAATTACCAAACTTGGTGTTGGAACCTATGAAGGACTCATTGTTTCATATGTTTCTCAAAATCCTAATTATGATGATACAGTAAGTGATCAGACAACAGGATTTATAATATATCAAGGTAATCCTAATTTCTTAATTGATGCTCCAAGTATTGGTTATGGACAGGATGGATATATTTATATCCGTATTCAAAATGATGCAACTGGTATAGTTACAGTTTCAGGTTTAGGTGCTGAAACTTTAGAATTTAATATTACTGAAGGCAATAAAACATTTAAAGTTGTTGCTCCTCAAGCAGGTTCATATAATTTAACTGGTGAATATTCCGGTGATCAAAATTATACTTCTGCATCAGCGGATACAATGTTTTATATTGAACGTCCAGGTGCTCATATTGGAATTGATGTTTCTGATATAATGTACGGTAAAGATGCTGAAATTGAGTTCTCAATTTATTCTAGCTCTGCAATGACTGATATTGCTACAAAAGCTAGAGGTTCAATACAAGTATTCGGATTAAACAATGATTCTGGATATGAGGTTGAAATTATTAACGGTAAAGGATATTTATCTGTATCAAATTTAACTATTGGTGCTTATAACATTGTTGCTGTTTATAGTGGTGACAATGACTTGCAAGGTTCAGTTGCAGTTAAAAAATTCTATGTAAATGGTCTTAAAAGTGATGTTATAATTACATTAAATGCATCTTCAATTAATGTTGGGGATGATTTATTAGTTACTGTAAATGTGGATGAAACATTAAATGATCCAATTTATTTATATATTGATGGAAATAAATACGGAGTTATTGTTGCTGAAGATGGTAAAGCAGTATTCACAGTTTCCGGATTAAAATCAGGCAATCATGTTTTAAATGCTTCATACTTACAAAATGATGCATTCCAGGGTAATAGTAATTCTACTAATGTTTCTGTATCTAAAATGGATGTTGATTATGATATTGAATTAGTAGCTGATAATCAAAGAAACATTATGTTTACTATAAATGTTCAAGATGATGTTTCCGGAACAATAAAAATCATAGGCGAATCTAGAAAATATACTTTGGCTATTGAAGATGGATTAGCTGAACTTATTATTCCATCATCTGGTGGTGTATTTGAATTTAATATTACTTATGCGGGTGATGATAAATATAATCCATTTAACACTACAAGAACTATCGATACAACCAAAGTAAGTAATTATGATATGGGAATTGTAAATACTCCTGCTTCATATAACTTGCCGATTGATATAAATGTAACATTACCAACTATTTTTGATGGTAAAACTATTAAATTAACTTTTGAAGGTAAAACTTATACCCAAACTTTAAATAATGGTGTTGCTTCATTTAAAGATATTACAGTTAAATCAACTGGTAGTGCTCTCGCTGTTGCTGAATTTGAAGGTACTACTGAGTATTTTGGCAGGATTGTCAATAAAACAATTGAAATTAACCCTGCAGAATTTGATTTAGAAATTGTTACTCCTGAAATTATTTATGTTGGAGACAATATTGTTATAAATGTAACTGTTCCATCAGGTGTCAAAAAAGTAAATATTTCTGTAAATGGTAAAACAGAAGAAGTTGATGTAAGTAAAGGATATGTTATAAATGATATTGATGAAGGAGAGTATTATGTTACTGCTTCTTTCGCTGGAGATATATCCTATGCATATGAAGTTAATTCTACTTCATTTAATGTAATCAAAAAAGATACTATTGTTGATATTAATATTGATGCTAAAAAACACGGTGAGAAAACAATAATCGAAATTACTTTGGATGAAAATATTTCTGGTTTACTTTTAGTTGATGTAGATGGTAATCAATATCTTTATGCAAATTTAACAACTAACGTCGTTCGTATTGAAGATGCTGGTTTTGAATCTGGCTCACATGTTCTTCATGCAAAATATATTGGTGATAGGAAATTTAATGCAAACTCCTCACAAGCTGAGTTCTTCATTGATAAAAACTACGATTATGATATAAATGTATCATTGAACGAACAAAGAATCATTAACGGATCTACTGTTCCTGTTATCGCAGGTTCTGATTTAGTATTTTCAGTTGATGTGCCTGGTGATGCTACTGGAAAATTAACAATTAAAATATCAAATGATACCGATACGGTATTTATAAAAGAATTAACTCTTCCAACTAATTTGGCTATTACTACTATTCCTAATCCGGGCCTATATAAACTTGAAGTGATTTATTCTGGAAATGATGATTATAATAAATCATCAAGAGTATTTAATTTAAATGTAACTCCTTCCAACATCATATCTAAAGTTGATTTCAATACTACCCGTCCGATTTATTTAGTTAATGACTCATCTGTTTTAGGTGTAACTGGTAATATTGTAAATACTCCAATTAAAGTTTATATTGATGGTACTTATGTAAATGATGTTACTTTAGATTCTACTGGAAATGGTACTATAATTTTACCTGGACTTAGTGCAGGAAAACACACTGTTTCTTTAACTTTTGAGGGTAATGATGAATACACAGTTTTAAATGCTTTAACTACAATTGATGTTGAAAAACATGATTCAAGTGTAAAAGTAGATATTGAAAATGTGGATAAGATTCGTGTTGGAGATAATGTTTTAATTAACGTCGAAGCGTCAGGTAATGGAACTGTCACTTTAGTTGTTCTTGGTACTAATTATGCAAGGAATTATACTGTAAATCTTAAAAATGGAAAAGCACAAGTATTAACCTATAATGATATGTTGAATGGCAGATACTCTGTTGATGTGATTTATAGTGGTGATGATTATTATTCAGGCTCAACTAATGATACCTTTTTCTTTGTAAGAGCTAAGATGGCTTCTGAATTAGAATTTGATATTCCAACAATATTGGCTAATGAAAGTTCTGTTATTGGAATGGAAGCTAATTTCAATGAAGGTGAATTAAAAGTTTATATTGATGGTAAACTTCAAGATCAAAAAGCTTTAATTGAAAATCATGTAGGAAATATTTATTTACCTGCTTTAAATGAAGGTATTCATACTTTGATGGTTGTTTATGATGGTGATGATGAATTTAATAATGTAACTAAAGTATTTGATATCAATGTAAAATATCATGATTCTAATATTAAAGTTAGTGTCGATAAATCAAAAATATTTGTTGATGATGTTGCTATTATTAAAATTGAATTGCCTGAAGGTGCAACAGGTGTTGTTTTAATTACTGCAGGTAATGATAAATATCATTTAGAAGTCACTGATGTAATTTCTTATTATTCTATTCCTAATTTAGCTAATGGTACTTATGAAGTAAATGCTAAATATTTAGGTAATGGGGTATATGCATCAAGTAATGATACAGTGATTATTGAAGTTTATAAAGTTAGTGATTATTTAATTGATGTTGTCAGTTCTCCTATTGTCAATGACTCATCTGATGTAACTGTTACTTTACCTGAAGATGCAAAAGGTACTGTATCTATTCGTGTTAATAATAAAACATTCACAGGTAAATTGTTAGGCGGTCAGACTGTTATTAAAGTCACTGGTTTGTTAGATGGAGATAACAATTTCACTGTATATTATCCTGGTGATGATAAATACACTGATTCTGAATACAGTGGTGTTATTTCAGTTGATGGTACTCATATTGAAACTAGTTTAGTTGTTAGTGCTTCTGAAATTTATGTTGGTGATGATGGAGTTATTACTGTAACTTTACCTCGTGATGCTACTGGTGTTGTTTCAATTAATATTGGTGGTAAAAATTATGCTATTATTTTAAATAATGGTGTAGGTACTTTGTCTATTCCTAATTTGGCTTATGGTACTTATAATGTAACTGCAACTTATAATGGTGATAGTAAGTATAGTGCTGTTTCAAACAAAACTGTATTTAAAGTTATCAAGAAGTTGCCTGTAATGGATATTGTTGCTGGTGATGTTGATGCTGGTGCGAATAATAAGGTAACTGTTAGTGTGCCTGTTGATGCTACTGGTGCTATTATTATTAATGTAAATGGTACTGAGTATGTTGCTGAAATTAAAAATGGTGTTGCAGAGTTTAATGTTGTTACTACTATTTCTGGTGTTTATAATGTTGTTGCAACTTATAATGGTGATGCTAAATACTTGAATAATACATTTACTACTACTTTTGCTGCTGCAAAAGTCAACTCAACTATTGATGTTGTAATTCCTAATGCTGAAATCGGTAAAAATGTTACTATTACTGTAAACACTCCTAGTGATGCTACTGGTACTGTAACTATTACAGTTAATGGTAAAGAGTTCACAACTTCAGTTAATAATGGTAAAGCTGTATTTAGTGTTCTTGTTGGATTATTTGACGATTACACTGTTGATGTAAAATATTCTGGTGATGCTAAATATAATGAAGCTTCAACTGCTGGTGTTATTTCAACATTTAAGGCAAATACTACTATTAGTGTAGTTGCTAATGATGTTTATGTTGGTGATAATGCTGTTGTTGATGTTACTTTGGCTAACGATGCTAGTGGATCTGTAACTATTTTCATTAATGGTAAAAAGTATGTTGTTCCTGTTAATGATGGTGTTGTAAGTTTACCTGTATCTAAATTGAGTGAAGGCGATTATGAAGTTAATGTAATCTATTCTGGTGATGCTAAATATAATGGAATTGAAGGAGATACTACATTTAAAGTATCTAAACACGAAACTCCTATTGATGTTAATGTTTCTGATATTAGTGTGAATGATGCTGCTGTTATTGTTGTAAGTGTTCCTGATGATATTGCTGGTAGTTTAACAATTAATGTTGATGGTACTGACTATTCTAAAGAAATCAACAATGGTCAGGCTACTTTAACTATTAATGATTTGCCTGCTGGCGAACACACTGTGACAGTAACTTATGGTGGTAATGATAAGTATGTAATGAACACTACTAGTGCTGTATTTAATGTAGATAAGTTAGCATCTGAATTAAGTGTCATTGTTAATGATATTAATGTTGGCGCTAAGGCTGCTGTTACTGTAACTGTTCCTGCTGGCGCTACCGGTACTGTGACTGTTACTGTAAATGGTAAAAATTACACTGAAACTATTGATAATGATAAGGCTGAATTTACTATAGATGCTATTGATGTTTCAGGTAATTATCCTGTTGTTGCTAGTTATTCTGGTGATGATAAATATGTGGGTAATTCTACAACTGTTGAATTTGCTGTAAGCAAATATGTATTGGCTCCTACTGTTTCATCTACTGTGATTGGTGATGATAATAAAGCTAATATTACTGTCGGCAATCTTAGTGATGCTAGCGGTAATGTAATTATTAGTGTTGGTAGTGCTAATTACTCTGCTCCTATTGATGGCGCTAAGGCTGTTGTTGAAGTTTCAGGATTGGTTAATGAAGCTAATGATATTGTTATAAGTTATGCTGGTGATTCTAAATACGAATCATTTGTTAATAATGCTCAAGTCACTCGTGATGGTAAAGTTAAATTAGCTCCAAGTATTATTGTTCTTGCTGATGAGGGTGTTGCTGATAAACCAATTAAAGTATTGGTAATTTTACCTGCTGATGCAACCGGTAAAGTAACTATTACTGTAAACGGTAAAGATTATGAAACCACTGACATTGCACATGGTATTGCTACATTCAGTGATGTAATAATTCCTGTTTCCGGTGAATTTAGTGTGAATGCATCATACTCTGGTAATGATAAATACTTAACTGCTGCTAATTCAACTACTACAAATATCGATAAAGTCAACTCCACTATACGTGTTGATGATATTGCTATTAAAGTAGGTGAAAATGCTGTTATTAAAGTTGTTTTACCTGCTGATGCAAATGGTACTGTTACTATTACTGTTAACGGTAAAACTGAAACCATTGATGTTGTTGCTGGTGAACCTGTTGAATTAAGTGTTTCTGATTTAGAATCAGGTAATTATGATGTTGATGTAACTTACTCAGGTAACGGAAAATATAATGCTAATTCTACAACTGCGACTATTACTGTTGATAAGAATGCATTAGACATTAAAGTTGATGTTAGTAATATTGATGCTGGTGAAAAAGCAAGTATTAGTGTAACTGTTCCTTCTGATGTTACTGGTACTGTTGTTGTTAGTGTAAATGGTAAGAATTATAAACTAACTCCATCTAATGGTGTTGCTAGTGTTAAAGTTGCTAATTTAGGTGCTGGTGAATATACCGTTGTTGCTAGTTATGCTGGTGATGATAAATATGCTGCTGGATCTGATAATGCTTCATTTAAAGTAAATGGATTGAATACAGAATTGGATATTTCTGTTGATGGTGATGTTGTTGCTCGTGGTGATGTTGTAATTACTGTTGGTGTCGATAAAACTGATGCTACTGGTACTATTACTATTAAATTTAATGGTGCTGAATTAACTTCTGATATTGTTGATGGTAAAGCTGTATTTAACACTACTTTAGGAATTGCAGGTCAGCATGATTTAACTGCTATTTATAGTGGTGATGCTAAGTATAATTCTGTTGAAAAAACTCAAGTCATTGATGTTGCTAAATTAACTCCAACAATTACTGTTGATGCGGAAGATATCAAATATGGAGAAATGGCTGTTGTTGTAAATTTACCTGGTGATGTAACAGGTAGTGTAAAATTAACTATTGGTAGTGAATTTGAAGACACTGCTAATGTTGTAGGTGGTAAAGCAACATTTGAAATTTTTGATTTACCAATCGGTTCAAAAGTACTTAATATTGCTTATAGTGGTGATGATTACTATGGTGAGTTAAATGATGATACTAATTCATTTGAAGTTACTCATGCTATGTTCACACCTACTATCAATGCTCATTTAAATGTTGATGGAACTAAATCTGATATGAAAATTTATGTTCCACATGATTTAACTGGTACCCTGGATGTTATCGTAGGTAATAAAGAATTTAATGGTTTAACTATTGATGAAGACGAGGGTACTGCTGTCATTCTTGCTAGTCAATTAGCTGGTGTGGAAGGTAATGAATTTACTATTAAGCATGCTGGTGATGCTAAATATGAACCTGTTGAATATTCAGGTGTTATTACTGGTGAAGGCTCTAAATTGAATGCAACTATTAATATTGTTGCTGAAAATACTGTAATTGGTGAAAATGCTACTATTAGTGTAACTGTTCCATATGAGGCTACTGGTAGTGTAACAATTAAAGTAAACGGCAAAGAATACACTAAAGAAATCGTTAAAGGTAAAGTTGTATTTAGTGTGCTTGCTGATGTTGCTGGTGAGGTTAATGTGGATGCTTCATATGATGGAGATTCATTCTTCTTAGAATCCAGTAACTCAACTACATTCAATGTTGCTAAGTTAACTACTGCTGTTGATATTGATGCTAAAGACATTAAGGTCGGTGAAGATGCAGTTATTACTGTAACTGTAAATGATCAGGCTACCGGTAGTGTTACTATTACTGTTGGTGGTAAAGATTACACTGAAAATGTTGATAATGGTGTTGCTAAGTTCACTGTCTCCAATTTAACTGGTGGTGTTAAAGAAATCACTGCTAAATATAATGGTGATAGTAAATATGGTGAAAACACAACCTCTATTTCAATTAATGTGACTCGTGAAACTGTTACTCCTGTTGTTGATGCTAATTTAACTGATGATGGTAACAAATCTGAAATTGTTATTGACATGCCTGAAGATGCAACCGGAAATGTGACTGTTAATGTTGGAAACAAAACCTTTGAGGTTCCTATTGTTGATGGTAAAGTAATTATTCCTAAGGATAACTTGACTGATGCTGATGGTAATAATATTACTGTTATGTATCCTGGTGATGATAAGTATGGTCCTATGAATATTACTGGAAACATTACTGAAGATGGAACTAAATTAAACCCTACTATCAGTGTTGAAGCTGGCGATGTTGTTGCTGGTGAAAATGCTGTTATTATCGTTAATGTTATGGATAACGCACAAGGTAGTGTAACTATTACTGTTGATAGTAAAAATTACACTAAGGATGTTGTGGATGGTAAAGCGGTATTTGATGATATTGTTATTAATAAGTTTGGTGATTATGAAGTGATTGCTACATTTAATGGCGATTCCAGATATTATGCTGCTACTAATAAGACTACTTTCCATGTAAACAAAACAAATGCGGATATTAAAATTGATGTTAAAATTAAAGTCAATGTTAATACTGGTTCTGGTGTATTAGGTGATAATAACCTCAATACACCTTTATCTTTTTCAGCAGTTCCTAAATTAAATGCTGTTAGACCGTTATCTGTTCCGGTATTAAATGCGGTTGCTGAAGATGGTGATGTTGATGTTGCTGGAAATGATGGTGTTGTTGCTGCTCCTGTAAATGCGGCTCCGGCGGATGAAGTTTTAAAAGCTCCGGTTAATATTGATGATATCGTTGATAATCATGAGATTACTCTTGGCGATAATGTTACTGTTAGTGTGACTTTGCCTGATGATGCTACTGGTAGTTTAACCATTAGTGTTGACGGTAATAATGTATATGAAAATACTAGTGTTGCTGGCGGTGAAATCGCTTATACTATTGATGATTTAACATTAGGTGAACATACTATTGTTGTATACTACTCTGGTGATGATAAATATAATGAAAACACCACTAGTGTTATTGTAACTGTCAAAAAGAAAACTGTTGAGATTGGTGTTAGTGTTGAAAAATCTGTTGTCAATTCAAATGAAACACAAAAAATTACTGTAACTTTACCTGAAAATACTAAAGGTACTTTGACTGTAACTGTTGGTGATGATATATTTATAAGAAATATTGATGGCGAACGCTTTGTTACCTTTGAGGAAGGCGGTTTGGATGCAGGTAATTATAATGTTACTGTTGAGTATGAATTAGATGATGATACTTATGAAATTGCAACCGCTAATGCTTCTTATGAGGTAATTTGTGTTGATCCTAAATTGGATGTTTCAATTACTGAGAATTTAAAAGTTGATGATACTATTGTTATTACTGTTACTTTGCCTAAGGATGCTTCTGGTGAAGTTCATCTTTGGTTAACATATCCTAATGGAACTGTTGAAAAAGATGGTAAAGATGTTGTCAATGGTAAGGTCACTTTTGAGTATCCTGCTAGTCAGGCTGGTGATTATAAAATTGAAATTCAATATGATGGTGATGCTAAGTATAATAAGGCTACATTTGAAGACTCTGTTAATGTTGCTAAATTGAATACTACCATTGGTGTCAGCGTTGATGAAGACAATGTTATTACTGTCAGTGTTTTAGATGATGTTACCGGTACAATTACTATTAATGTTGGTGGTAAAGATTATACTGAAACTATTGATGGTGGTAAGGCAGTATTTGATATTGGTGAGTTAGCTGCTAAAACTTATACTGTTGATGTGTCATATTCCGGTGATGATAGATATAATGTTAATTCAACTAGTGCTGAAATCACTATTCTTAAGTTAAATACAACTATTGAGGCTAGTGATGCTTCAGGTAAAGTTGATGAAAAAATCATTGTAAAAGTAACCTTGAATAAGGATACTGTTGGTGTTGTCACTATTACTGTTGATGGAACTTCATATGTTGGTACTATTTCTAATGGTGTGGCTGATGTTGAGATAACTGGTCTTGCTAACGGTACTTATGATGCTGATGTTGTATATGATGGCAGTGATAGATTTAATGGAAATTCAACTAAAATCACTGTTGAAGTATTTAAAGTTGAGTCTTCTTTAACTATAACTGCATCAGACAATATTGTTGCTGGAAATAATGTTACTATTACAGTAACTGCACCTAAAGACGCTACTGGAGATATTACTATTACTGTTGACGGTAAAGATTATACTAACGCTACTAATAATGGTGTTGCAGTATTCAGTGTTCCTGTTACTAAATCAGGTCCGTTAACAGTTAAGGCTTCTTATAGTGGTGATGATAAGTATATCAAATCTGATAAAACAGAAACTTTCACTGCAAGCAAAATGAATTCTACTATTGAAGCAACTGACGCTAAAATCAATGTTGGTGAAGATGTTGTAATTACTGTAACTTTACCAGAGGATGCTACCGGTACTGTGACTGTTAATGTTAATGGTCAGGATTATTCAACTACAACTATTGAAAAGGGTGTTGCTAAAGTAACTATTCCTAATTTGGATGCAGATGAATATGTTGCTGCTGTAAGTTATTCCGGTGATGATAAATATAATGGTAATTCTACTGCTGTTAGTATTGTTGTTGAAAAACTTAATGCGACTTTAAATATCTTGCCTAAAGATATTACTGTTGGTCAAAAAGAATCAATTACTGTTAGTGTTCCTGTTGATGCTACCGGTAAGATTACTGTAACTGTTGATGGTAAAAATTATATTCTTACCCCTGTTAATGGTAAGGCTACTGTCAATATTCGTGATTTGGCTGCTGGTGAATATGATGTAAGTGCTGTTTTCGCTGGTGATGATAACTATGCTTCAGTATCTAATGTCTCTTCATTTAAAGTATCCAAATTGGATAATCCAATAAGCATTGATGTTGGTGATATTAAGGCTGGTGAAGATGCTGTTATTACTGTAAGTGTTGACAGTGGTGCTACCGGCAATATTACTATTTCCGTAGATGGTAAGGAATATACTAATGTCACTGAATATGGTGTTGCAACATTTACTGTTTCCGGTTTAGGCAATGGATCATATGTTGTTGATGCAAAATATCTTGAGGATGACAAATACTTAGGAAATTCAACTCAAAAGTCATTTGCTTGTGAAAAACAGAATATTGTTCCTAATGTCACTGCTAAGTTGGATGATGAGGGTAATAAGTCTGAGATTGAGATTCAGATGCCTGAGGGTGCTACTGGTAATGTGACTGTTACTGTGGGTAATAAGACTTTTGATGTTCCTATTGGTCCTGATGGTAAGGTTGTTATTCCTAAGGATAATTTGACTGATGCTGATGGTAATAACTTTACTGTTTCATATCCTGGTGATGACAATTATGCTCCGTTCAATATTACAGGTGATATAACTAAAGATGGTGCTAAAATTAACGCTACTTTAGTTGTAAGTGCTGAAGACAGTGTTGTTGGTGAAACTACTAATATTACTGTAACTTTACCTGAAGATGCAACCGGTGAGGTTGAAGTATTTGTCAATGATGATAGTATTGGTAAAAAGGATTTAGTTGGTGGTAAAGCAGTATTTACTACAGATAAATTGGATAAAGCTGGTGATGCTAGTGTTAAAGCAGTTTATACTGGTAGTGATAAGTATGCTGTAGTTGAAAATACTACAAAATTCAATGTTGCTAAAGCAGCTTCAACTATTGATATGGATGCTGGTGATATTAAAGTTGGTAAAACCGCTACTATTACTGTAACTGTTCCTAAAGAAATTGGAGAAGTTACTCTTAATGTTAATGGAACTGACTATACTAACACTACTGAAAATGGTGTTGCTGTATTTAATGTTGATGGATTAAAAGCAGGTAATTATACTGTTGTTGTTTCACATGTTGAAAGTGCCAATTATCTTGCTAACAGTAATTCCACAGTATTCAATGTTTTAAAACTGGATGTTCCTGCAAATGTCACTGCTGAGTTGGATAATGATGGTAATAAGTCTGAGATTGAGATTCAGATGCCTGAGGGTGCTACTGGTAATGTGACTGTTACTGTGGGTAATAAGACTTTTGAGGTTCCTATTGGTCCTGATGGTAAGGTTGTTATTCCTAAGGATAATTTGACTGATGCTGATGGTAATAACTTTACTGTTTCATATCCTGGTGATGACAATTATGCTCCGTTCAATATTACAGGTGATATAACTAAAGATGGTGCTAAAATTAACGCTACTTTAATTGTCAGTGCTGAAGACGGTGTTGCTGGTGATAAGACTACTGTTACTGTTAAATTGCCTAGTGATGTTAAAGGAACTGTTAAAATAGTTGTTAATAATAAGGAATATGCTCCTACTAGTATTAATGATGGTATTGCTGTATTTGATGATGTTTCAATTGATACTATTGGCGATGTTGAAGTTAAGGCTAGTTTCACAGGTGATGATAAATATTATGGTGTTGAAAATTCAACCACTTTCTTGGCTGTTGGAAAAGATACTCCAATTACTGCAGAATCCACTTCTCCTGTTTATTTGGGTCAAGAAATAACTATTATTGCTGAATTGCCTGATAGTGCTGTGGGTAGTGTTGTTCTTAAGGATGAGGACGGAAATGTAATTGCTACAAATGATAGTGTTGGTGGTGAAGCTACTTTCAAATTTGAAGCTACTGTTGGTGGTGAACATACTTACACTGTTGAATATGCTGGAAGCAGTATTCATCTTGCTAATTCAACCACTGTTGTTGTAACTGTTAATAAAAAACAATTAGATCCTATTAGTGCTGAAGCTTCACAAAATCCTATTAACTCAAATGAAAGTCAGATAATTACTGTTACTTTCCCTGAAGAAGTTAACGGTACTGTTACTGTTACTGTTGGAAATGATAGTTATATTGTAAATGTTGACAATGCAAATTCTGTTGATGTTACTTTAAATCCTTTAGATGCTGGAGACTACACTGCTAATGTTTTATTCGAAAGCGATAATTATGATGATGTAACTACTACGGTCGGTTTTACTGTTGAGGCTATTGATCCTGAAATTTCAATCACTGCTCCTGACAGTGTTTCTGCTGGTGAAAATGCAACTATTGTTGTAAACTTACCTGAAGATGCTACTGGAAACGTTACTCTCAATGTAAATGGTACTGAATACAATGCTACTGTTGAAAATGGTAAAGCGGTATTCAGCGTTCCTGTTGGTGAAGCAGGTTTATATTATGTAAATGCAACTTATCTTGGTGATGGTAAATATAATGCTGTTAAATCTCAAAGTGGCTTTGAGGCTGTAAGCAGTTATGTTGATGTCGTTGCTGAGAATGTAACCATTAAAGTAGGCGAAGATGCCCTTGTTACTGTAACATTGCCTAAAGATGCTACAGGTGATGTCATTTTTGTCGTTAATGGTCAAAATTATATTAACAATACCATTGTTGATGGTGTTGCAACCTACAGCATTCCTAATTTGGCTTATGGAAACTACACTGTTGATATTACCTACTCCGGTGATAAAAAATATGCTTTGAACACTACTTCATGTGATATTGAAGTTGTTAAAAATGATGTTGCTTTTGATCCTACAACCAGTCCGATATTTGTAGGTGATGATGCAGTAATCAGTGTTGTTTTACCTGATGATGCTACTGGTACTGTTACTGTAACCATTGGTGATGACAATTACATCGGTCGTGTGACTGGCGGTATTACTAATGTTACTGTTCCTGGTTTAGCAAATAGAACTTATAATGCTGTTGTAGTATACTCTGGTGATGGTAAATACAATGCAAACACTTCTAGTGTTGATATTGCCGTTTCAAAAATCAGTGACTATAATATGGTCATTGAAAATGAGGATTCAATTGTTGCTGGTGAAAGTACTGAACTTACAATTACTTTGCCTGAAGATGTTAATGGTGAAATCACTGTTCGTGTAAACGGTAAAGAACAAAAAGTTAATGTTAAAGATGGTAAGGCTACTGTTGTTGTTGACAATGTTGTTAAAGGAGAAAATACTGTTGAGGTATCTTATCCTGGTGATGATAAATATAATCCATTAACTAACAGCAGCAAATTCAATGCTGATGCTGTTCCTGCTGACATTAGCTTGGCTAAAGATGTTATTCCTGCTGGAGAAAACTTAGTTATTGAACTGCCTGATGATGCTACTGGTACTGTTACTGTATCTAGTGGTGGTCAGTCTATGACTGTTCCTGTTAAAGATGGTAAGGCTGTTATTCCTACTAAAAATCTTCCTGCTGGTAAGTATCCTGTTGAAATCACTTATAATGGTGATGATAAGTATGCTGCTGTAAGCATTGAAGATACAGTTTACTTGCAAAGTGATAACTACTCCTTAAACGTTGTTGCTAATGATATTTTCATTGGTGAGGATGGAATTATTACTGTAAACTTGCCTAATGATGCTTCTGGTATTGTATTTGTCACTGTTGACGGTGTTGAATATAATGCAAGTATCAACTATGGTGTTGCAAATGTTGTTGTTCCTGGTTTGGCATTAGGTGAACACTCTGTTAGTGTAAAATATCCTGGTGATAAAACTTACACTTCCAAATCTAATTCAACTACATTCAATGTTGTTAAATATGATCCTGAAATAAGTTTAGATAAAAATACAGTTAAAAAAGGTGAAAACTTAGTAATAACTTTACCTGATGATGCTACTGGTACTGTTACTGCTACTATTGGCGGTAAAACTATTAGTGCTCCTGTTAAAGATGGTAAGGCTATTATTTCAACTAAAGATGTTCCTGCTGGTGCTTATCCTGCTAAATTCACATACAGTGGAGATGGCAAATACAATGCTCGTGATTTAAGTCAAAATGTTAAAGTTCAAACTGACGACTATTCAATTGTTGTTTCAGCTAAGGATATTAATGTTGGTGATAAGGCTACTGTTACTGTAACTTTGCCTGGTGATGCTACTGGTAGTGTTTCCATTGTTGTTGGTGGTAAAACTTACACTGCTCCAATTAATAATGGTAAGGCTACTTTGGATGTTTCAGGTTTAACTAAAGGAACTTACACTGTTAGTGTTACTTATGCAGGTAATGATAAATACTTGTCTAAATCCAACAGTACTAGTTTCAATGTTAAAGCATTAGATCCAAGTATTGCTGTTGCTGATGATAGTGTTAAACAGGGTGAAGATTTAGTTGTTGAGTTGCCTAAGGATGCTACTGGTACTGTGACTGCTACTATTGGTGGTAAGACTATTAGTGTTCCTGTGAAAGATGGTAAGGCTCTTATTCCTACTAAGGATATTGCTCCTGGTAAGTATCCTGCTAAGTTGTCTTACAGTGGTGATTCTAAGTATAATGCTAAGGATGTAACTGCTAATGTTAATGTTGAAGCTAAAACCATTGATGACTATTCAATTGTTGTTTCAGCTAAGGATATTAATGCTGGTGAGAAAGCTACTATTACTGTAACTTTACCTGGTGATGCTACTGGTAGTGTTTCCATTGTTGTTGGTGGTAAAACTTACACTGCTCCAATTAATAATGGTAAGGCTACTTTGGATGTTTCAGGATTAGCTAAGGGAACTTACACTGTTACAGCATCCTATCCTGGTAATGACAAATACTCTGCTAAATCAAACACTACTAGCTTTAATGTTAAAGCATTAGACCCTAGTGTTAAAATTGCTGATGATACTGTTAAACAAGGTGGAAATTTAGTTGTTGAGTTGCCTAAGGATGCTACTGGTACTGTTACTGCTACTATTGGTGGTAAAACTTTCACTGCTCCTGTTAAAGATGGTAAGGCTGTAATTCCTATTAAAGGTGTTCCTGTCGGTACTTATGATGCTAAAGTCACCTACAGTGGTGATGACAAGTATGGTCCTAAAGAAGTTTCTGATAAGGTTACTGTTATGGATTTAAATATTGAAGTTCCTGATGTAACTAAATATTATCATGGATCTGAAAGGTTGGTTGTTACTATTAAAGACTTTGATGGTAATCCTGTTGTTAACAAGTCTGTATCTTTCTCTATTAATGGAAGGGACTATACAAGAAATACTGATGCTAATGGTAGTGCCAGTATTGCTCTTGGATTGAATAGTGGTGTATACAATGCTACTGTGGTTGTTGATAAGATGACTTTCAATCCTGTTGTAACTATTTTACCATCTGTTAATGGTACTGATGTTTTCAAGGTTTATAAGAATGGTACTCAGTACTTTGCTACTTTCCGTGACAGTCAAGGAAACTACCTTCCTGATGGTACTGTTGTTACTTTCAACATTAATGGTGTAATGTATGAACGTAAAATATCTGGTAATTTTGGTCTTGCAAGATTGAACATCAACTTGATAGAGGGTAAATATATTATTACTGCTATTAATCCGGTTACTGGTGAAAAAGCGGCGAATAATGTTACTGTATTTTCTAGAATTATTGAGAATAGGGATATTACTAAGTACTATAGAAATGCGACTCAATATACTGCTAAGATTATTGGTGATGATGGTAAAGCTGTTGGTGCTGGTGTTGAAGTAACATTTAATATTAATGGTGTTTTCTACACTCGTACTACTGATGCTTCTGGTGTTGTTAAACTTAATTTGAACTTGGGACCTGGTGATTATATAATCACTGCAGAGTATGCTGGTTGTAAGGTTTCAAATAAAGTTAAGGTTTTACCTACCCTTTCTGCTAGGGATATTTCAATGAGATATCGTGATGGAACTAAATTTGTTGCTTCAGTCCTTGATGGTCAGGGTAAACCGTATGCCGGTCAGACTGTTCAGTTTAATGTGAATGGTGTGTTCTATAATAGGGTATCTGATGCTAATGGTCAGGCTATCTTAAATATTAACTTGCCGGTTGGTAAATATATCATTACTTCTAGTTATAATGGTATTAATGTTGCAAACACAATAACTATTTCTGGTTGAGATTAATATTCTCAACCCTTTTTTATTTTTTAATATCTAATTATTGATTTGTTGTTTTATTATTTTGGTACTTGTTTTATTATTTTTAATTATTTTTAGGTTTGTTTTTTAAATTTTTGTTTTGTCATGTTTTTGTTATTACCTTTTCTTGTGACATAGAGATTACTTTTCAAAAAGATGCACTGGTAGAAAAAACCCATTTAAGTTTCAATGATATAAACTTATTTTTACTGATTTCTAAAATAAAATTGAATATTTTTCATTTATCGTAATGTTTAATTAAGATAAATTATATAAGTTATTGTCATATAATGACTTTTAGTTAAAGTTTTTATATTTATTATTTAATACAAATGAATTTAAGGAGAATACTAATTTATGAAATATAGATATTTATCCATATTTTTATTGGTATTGGTATTATCTATCGGTGCTGTTTGTGCACAAGATAACGTTACAGATGTAGATTTAATATCTCAAAGTAGTAATGATGTTATCTCTGTAGATAGTAATATCGATATTAAACAAGCTAATGAGTCTAGTACTCAAGAGGAAATCCACATCAATGATGCAAATTATGCTGATTATTTTGATGAGGATGGTAAGATGAACAGTAATATTTCTGATGGTTCAATTTTATACATTGGAGATGTTACAAATAAAACTTTTATTGTGGATAAGGTTGTAACCATATCTCCAGACAATACTTCAAACATTATCGATTCTAAATTCTCTTTCGTTGATGGAAGTGATATGTCTTTAATTAATGGTTTAACTTTTAATAATGCTGACATTGGAGCCATTACTGTTAATAATGCTTCAGATATTTTAATTTCTAATAACATTATTAATATTAATGCAGCGGGAAATGTAACTGAATTTGCTATTTTGGCACAAGTTGCTAAAAATTTAATCGTTTCAAGCAATGAAATTTACTTTACTGGAAAGACTGATGGTTATGCTCCAGCAAATGCTGTTCGTGTCACTGAATCTGATAATGCGGTAATTGATGACAATATTTTAGAGATTAATATTCCTTCCTGTCCAGTAGGCTGGACTGAAATTCCTGCTGGATCAGGTAATTGGGTAAGCAGTCCTATTAGTGAAGGTGTTGTAATTTCAAATTCCAATAATATTTCATTTAGAAAAAACACTGTCAAATTAAATGCTACTGATGTTATTGGCGATTATGATACAATTTATGTTGTAGACATTAATGACTGTAGTGATGCAATTGTTGCAGACAGTGAAATTACTGCTAACGGCCATTCATACATTTACGGATTAATCATATCTGGTGATAACTTTAATGTCACTAACAATACCATAAGCACTATTTCCGATACTTATTATGCTGATGGTATTGATGTTGAAGGTCCTGCAACTGGTATCGTTGAATCTAATGTTGTAACTGTTTCAGCTCCTGCCTCTGCTTATGGTATTTATGCTGCAATGTCCAACGGTAATGTTAGTGTGGATTATAAAGATAACATTATTAATGCTGATGCTTATGCCGCTTTCGGTATGGAAATGTCCGGAATTATATCTGATGTTTTAAATAATGTTATTACTGTACAAGGTAATTATACCACAGGTATTGCTACCCGTATTACTGACGTTAATATTGCTGAGAATAATATTACCGCTAAAGGATCAGGTAAAGGTAATGAATCTATTTGGGATGGTTTTGGTGTTCAAAATGTTGGAATCAAGACAATTGATAATAATGCAATCATTGTGAACAATACCATTAATTCTAATGATAATGGTGTCAGTGCTTCCCGTGCTAATTTAACTGTAGGTTCTAATACTCTGGATGTTGTTGATACTGGTTCTGATGACTCTTATGGTATTTATGTTGTTGAGTCTAGTAATGTAGAAATTGACGAAAACGACATTACTTATGAAGGTCATACCAATGGTACTTTTGTTAACAATGCTATGTATATTGGAGATTCTGCTATTTATGAAGTCTCTGGAAACAACTTCAATATAACTATTCCTTCTGCACCTGTTAATTGGGTAGAAATCCCTGCAGGCTCATGGAATTATGTAAGAATTGCAAGTTCTGAAGGTATTGTCTTTAATAATGATACAGGATTAAAGTTCAACGATAATAAAATTGATCTTACTGCTAGTGAGGCTATTGGAGATTATGATACTATCTATGTAATTGACTCTAACTGTGATGATGCAGTAATAAGTGGTAATGATGTCTTTGCTAATGGTAAAAGTTATATTTACGGATTAATCATTTCCGGAGAAAATTTAAATGTTTCAAACAATGATATCACGTCAATATCTGATACTTATTATGCTAACGCTATTGATGTTGAAGGTCCTGCTTCAGGTTCATTCGATAACAATAATTTCACTGCTATATCTCCTGTTGTAGCTTATGGTATTTATTCATCCATGTCTGGTAGTGATGTAAACGCTACATATCATAACAATATCATTCGTGGTGAAGCTGATATTATCTACGGTATGGAATTGGCTGGAACCAATGAAACTGTAACTGAAAACACTATTGAATTGGACGGTAATAAAACCATGGGTATTGCAGGTAAATCCAGTACTTTAAATATTGCAAACAACGAAATTAAAGCTTTAGGTAAAAACTTAGGAAACACTACCTTATGGGAATCATTTGAACCTGAAACCGTTGGTGTTAAAATCATTGGTGGAAATGCTACTGTTTATGGTAACAACATTAAATCTAACGGTACATCTGCTGTAAATGTAACTACTACTAATGCTAGCGTTACTTACAATTATTTGGTAAGTAATGAATCATTCGGTGATGCATCTGTTTATTTCGATGGAAATGCAACAGTTCATGATAACCTTCCGGATTATGACGCATTTTTAGAAACTGAAGATGTAATAATGTATTATAAAAACGGAACCCGTTTCATTGCTAATTTAGTTAACTTCTATGGTGAACCTCTCGCAAATATGACTATTACATTTACTATAAATGGTGTTGATTATAATAGAACAACCGATGAAAACGGTACTGCAAGCATGGCTATTAATCTCCCATCTGGAGAGTATGAAGTAATCACCACATTTGATCCGGGCTATAATAAAACTCCAACTGTAAATTCAAACAGTTTAACAGTTTTAACAACAGTATTCGGTGACGATTTGGTTAAAGTTTACAGAAACGAATCACAATACTATGCTACATTCGTGGATGGTCAAGGAAACCCATTGGCTAGTGGTACTGAAGTTAAATTCAATATTAATGGTGTATGGTATAACCGTAAAATCACTGAAAACGGTACTGCTAAATTAAACATCAACTTACCTCAAGGTGAATATATAATTACTGCGGTCAATCCTGAAAATGGTGAAATGCATACCAATAACATTACTGTTTTATCTTCAATTACAGACAACGCGGATTTAGTAAAATACTACAAAAATGATTCTCAATATGTTGTCACTGTTTTAGGTTCTGACGGTAATCCTGTTGGTGCTGGTGAAAATGTTACATTCAATATTAATGGTGTAATGTACACTCGCCAAACTAATGCATCAGGTCAAGCTAAATTAAATATTAACTTGCAACCGGGTAACTATACCATTACTGCAGAGTATAACGGATGTAAAGTATCAAACAATATTGAAGTATTGCCTGTTTTAAGGGCAAATGACCTCGTTAAAAAATATGGTGTTTCCGATCAGTTCATAGCTTATTTGGTTGATGGTCAGGGTAAACCATTTGAAGGTCAAAATGTAACTTTCAATATTAACGGTGTGTTCTATAATAGATTAACTGATAGTGATGGTCGTGCTATTCTTAATATTAAATTAGGAGCAGCAATGGATACTTATATCATTACTTCCAGTTATAATGGATCCAGTATTTCAAATAAAATATCAGTTATTCCTTAAGGGGTTAAATTAACCTCTTAAACTTTTTATTTTTTTTAAAATTAGAAATTTTTTTTCAGATATTCTAAACTTTTTTTAATGGAATCTTTATCATTTACTTCAATCATGTAGATGCCATCATAATTTTTACTTTCAAAAGTATTGATGATGTCTTTTAATTGAATATTGCCTTCACCAAGTGGTAGGTGTGAGTCATCATCACCCATATTATCATGCGCATGTATGTGTTTAATTGAATCAAAATACATTTCATCCGGAGATATTCCTGAGTGATGGGCATGTCCAATGTCAAAAGTCATTCCCATGTCAAGCTCAACAAGCGTTTCATTCAGACGGCTCATGTCCTGGTATATCATGCTTTCAAATGCAGGCATATTTTCAATGGTGGCATTGACACCTAAATTTCTGCTGTATTCAGCGATTTCTCTAATGGAATTGTCGGCGACTTTGTAAATCTCTTCAGGCATTTCCTTTGCAAGAAACGGAATCAATCCGGGATGAACTACAACGACTTTTGCATCAATCTTATTTGCTAAATCGATTGAATCCCTAATCTGTTCCATTGAAGCAGCCCTGCTTTTAGAGCCTAAAGCCGCAATATTCACGTCCATAAACGGGGCATGAATAGTGTATTCCAAATTAAAACTGTTCAATAAATCTAAATCAAAGTTTTCCGTAGGATACTGATGTAATAATTCAGCGTATTTAATCCCTAAACCTTCTATAAATTCCAAGCTGCTGTCTAAACTATTATTGAATGTTGCTAATGTTGATGCACCAATTTTCATTTTAATCACTTTTTAACTGCTGTAATTTCTAATCCCAATTCAATGGCTTCAATTATTAAATCAGATAATTCGATGCCGTTTTTAATTTTTATCTCACCTTTTTTTGATGTCGTTGCGGTAAGCAAATATTCTCCGCCAATTAATATGTCAAAATTTGACCTTCCGTTTTCACGTCCCAAATCTAAAATCAGCTGTTTTTTTGTATGGATAATGTCAATTTCAAAGGGATTTTTGTTATAGGTTTCTTCTATAACTTCAACTCCAAGTGATATTCCGATTTTTTCTTCAATTTCTGCAATTCTTTTACCGTTTTTACCAATTATTTTTGGGACTAAATCGTCGGGAATGTAAATATTGGCCCTGTCTGGTGAAATAACTTCCACATCAACTTTTGATTTTTTAGGTAAAAACCGTTTAATCTGTCTTAAAATTTCTTTTTCAGCAATAATGTCTACTGATGATTTTCTATTGTCGTCTTGTGTCGGATTATTAACCAAATCTAAATCCATGACTATGGTTTGTTCACCGTATGTGTAAATTTCATTTTTAAGCTCGCCGGTTTCAAAATCACGAACTTCAATAACTGGTCTTGCAAGGTCAGCCTCTTTCATTCCGCTTGGAACCTTAACAGTCATTTTGGTTTCATATACACTTTTAACTTCACCATTTTCAATATAAATGCTTGTATCAACGATTGATGGAATAACACCAAGTTCCACTCTTGAAGCGATTCTTTGTATTGCATCGATAGGTCTTGTTGCATGCACAACACCGATCATTCCAACACCTGCCAAACGCATATCCGCAAAAATGTTGAAGTCATGATTTTTTCTAAGCTCATCATAAATGGTATAATCCGGTCTGACTAAAAGCAAAACATCAGCGGTATTTTCCATGCTGCCCTCCAGAGGTGCATATTGTGTTATTTCGTCCGGAAGCTGCAGGTCTCTAGGTGATTCCATGGTTTTAACAATCTTATTCAGTTTTCCCGAGTAATATTTTGCTATGGCTTGGACGAAAGTGGATTTACCCGCACCAGGCGAACCTGAAATCAAAATGCCCTCAGCATTATTATCAATTCTCTCCATTAATTTTGAACTTAGATGGTATTCATCCAAATCAATATCTGCAACAGGCCGCACTACCGTAATTTCTATTGCTTCGGAAAATGGAGGTTTTGCTATTGATATCCTATACTCTCTTGACTGAACAACAAATGAACCTTCTTTAACGGATTCCAAATAAGTTTTTGAATCGCTTTTGGCTTTAGCAATGATTTCATCAATCAGCTCTTCAAGCATTTTATAATTATATTTTTCATCAGAGAGTTTAACAAAATCAATATGTCCCGGTGTTCCCTTTTTAGCCATAGGCGCAACATTTTCTTTTAGGTGAACTGACATTGTATCGTCATCAAAGAATTTCGCTATTGACAATTCCTTTTCAACATATTTCTGTTCATAATAGTAAACTGGAATTCCTTGTGCCTTGGCAGTTTCTGCTTGAACCTTGTCGTTGGTTAAAAGTGTTCCAAATTCTGATCTTGCCAAATCCCTAATTATCGCATCAATCTCTCCGCTTTTTGCATATCTTATGTCATAATTAGTTGGTCTTTTTCCTTTAAATGAAATTGCAAGCTCTCCTTCATATTGTAATTTCTGCAAATGCTGCAATTCATTTAAACCAGCAATACCTTCGCTTCTGTTGGTATTTGCCTGATGTTCAAGCTCACAAACGACAGCTTCAGGAACGATAATTTCAGGATAATCCAAATCTTCTTTTTTTAAAATTTTAGATATTGCTCCAATAATTACTGCACTTGTATCAGGGATTATTGTTTTCATTTTAATACACATCATCTGGGTTAACAAGTCTTTTTTGATTTGTTTTTAAATCTTCATCCTTTAAATCATCAATATCCGGTGAATTTTTAAAATCCAGGTTTCTAAAAAAGCAAGAGTAATATCCTTCATGGCAAGCAGCACCATTCTGTTTAATTTTAAGTACTATGGCATCCATATCACAATCAACAAGTATTTCTTCGACTTCCTGAATATGGCCTGAACTTTCTCCTTTCAACCATTGTTTGTTTCTGGAAGTACTCCAATAATGAGCTTTTCCTGTTTCAATAGTTTTCTGCAATGCTTCTTTATTCATATTGGCAATCATTAAAATTTCACCGCTCACAGCATCCTGAGCTACTGCTGTGATTACTTTCATACCATTAATTTCATGTCTAAAATTAATTTCCATATTATTCCTCTTTCAAGTAACTTACAATATTTTCAATTTCAACTAAATCCTGCGCACCGCTTTCCATGTCCTTAATTGTTACTTTGCCTTCTTCCAAATCGTTTTTACCAATTATGATTATTTTTGGAACTTTAATTTTGTCCGCATAGTTCATTAACTTCTTGAATTTCTTGTTGTTCAGGTCAACGTCACATTTCATGCCTGACCTTCTTAAGTTTTGTGTTATTTCATAAGCTTTAAGTCTTACATCGCCGGATATTGGTGCAACATATACATCCAAATGTGATTTTGCTTCTTTTTTGTCTGTCAACTCTTCAATTGCATTCATTAATCTATCAAAACCTAATGCAAAACCTGTTGATTCAACTTCCTGACCGCCAAATACCTTAATTAGACTGTATGTTCCGCCACCGCAAACCTGTTTTTGAGCCCCAAGTCCTTCAACATAAATCTCAAACACTATTCCTGTGTAGTAGTCAAGCCCTCTTGCAACTCCTAGGTTCAGAGTATAGTTGGTCATGTTAAAGCAGTCGAGAAGTTCAACCAACTCTTTTAACTGATTAAATGCTTCTTGAGGTTCCTCATAATCTTTAATTAACTCTTCAACATCATTAAGAATTGACTTGTCTCCAACCAAATCTATCAATTTTAATAAAATCTGATTCAGTTCATCATTTGAAATAATTGGGTTTTCTCCACTCAATGATTCAATCAATAAGTCTTTGTCTCCTTTGTCAATAACAACCATCAATTCCCTTTGGGTTTTTGTATCAACTTCAAAATGCTTGAACAGTCCACGGATAATACCTAAATGGTTTATATTAACATCAGCACCTGTAATTCCAAGTGCTTCAATTGAGTCGCTGCACATTGCAATAACTTCAGCTTCTCCCTGAGGGGATTTGGCACCAATCAATTCACATCCGAATTGCCAGAATTGTCTGAATCTTCCTTTTTGTGGTCTTTCATATCTAAAGCAGCTGCCGTAGTAATAAAGCTTGATAGGTTTAGTAGCAGTTTTTTCAAGTTCATTAAGGTATAATCTTGCAACTGGAGCAGTTATTTCAGGCCTTAATGTTAATTCTCTATTAGATTTATCTTTAAAATTATATAACTGATCTACAATTTCTTCTCCTGATTTGGTTGTAAAAAGTTTTAATTCTTCAAATAAAGGAGTTTTAATTTCTCTATAACCATAATTCTCAAAAATATGTCTTAAGGTACTTTCAGCTTCTTTTCTCTCTTTCATTTCTTCAAATAAAAAATCTCTTGTACCTCTTGGTCTTGTAAATTCCATGTTTATTCACCTTTTATAATATATTAAATTTTGATAATTAAAGTTTAAATAATTTTGTAGCTAATTTAAATATATGGAAATAAAAGGAAGTACAAATATTGTAGGTCTAATAGGCCATCCTGTTGAACACAGTTTTTCACCGCCCATGCATAATGCCGCATTCGAAAAGCTTAATATGGATTATGCTTATGTTGCATTTAATGTCAAACCGAATGATTTGGAAAGTGCAATAAATGGTGCTGAAGCATTAAATATAAAGGGATTGAATGTTACGATTCCTCATAAAATAGAAGTAATGAACTATTTGGATGAAATTGATGAGGTCGCTCAATTAATTGGTGCGGTAAATACTATAGACTTTAAAAACTTGAAAGGTTATAATACTGATGGAATTGGTGCTGTAAGAGCAATTGAAGAAGTAGCATCTATTAAAAATAAGAATGTTTTAATTGCCGGAGCAGGAGGTGCTTCAAGAGCAATATCATTTTACATTGCCAAGTATGGTGCGGATAATTTAAAAATATTGAATAGAAATGTCGAAAAGGCTCAAAAATTAGCCAATGATGTTTCAAATTCCGGACTGATTGATAATGTTGGTTTTGACTCAATTAATAATATGGATTTAAGTGATGTTGATATCTTGATTAATACAACACCTGTGGGGATGCATCCAAACGTTGATGATACTCCAATAGCCCAGGCCTGTGATATGCATGAGGATTTAATAGTATTTGATGCGGTATACAATCCTAATGAAACCGGGTTATTGAGACAAGCTATTGAAGCTGATGTAAAACCTGTTTATGGAATTAAAATGTTATTGTATCAGGGTGCTGAAAGCTTTGAAATTTGGACCGGCAAAAAAGCGCCAATTGATGTTATGCAGGAAGCATTGACAAAATATTTGGGGTTATAAAATGGATTTTATTTTTGATGTATCTGCATTATCTTCGGATGATGAGGAATTTTCAATTTCTAAAAAGGATGTATTGAAATATTTAAAGATAATTGGTGTGGATACTAGATATGTGTCTTATACTCCGGAAAAACTTTATATCAACAATTTGCGTTTTTCCAAATTTTCAAGAAAACGCCAGGAAACATTCAATAGGCAATATGGCGATATTGAAGTCGTTAGAAACACACTTTTTCAAAAAATTTGTGCTAAAGCTGCAAAATCATTAGTTGACATTGAACCGAACTCAACAATTCTACTTCCTAATGATAATTTCATGGTTAATGTTCTTTTGGAGCCATATACACGTAAATATGGTGTTAAATTAGTTAATGAAGGTAAATATGATTTGGTTGTAAATCCAATAATTCTAGATGATAAGGTTAATCAAATATTTTCCACTATTTTTAAAGGTAATGGTATTGAATTTGACAAAAAAGACAATGAAATTTATCCATTAATTAATGTTCCTTTGGATTGGATTAATTCCTTTTTGGAAATGGATGACAAATCAAAAATAATAAATGAAAATAATGATGAGTTGGCATCATCATTTATGGAATTTTTAGAGGGTGTTGCACCACAATACAGAGAAAATGTCCTTAAAGCTTCCGAGTATATTGAAAAGAAATTATGAATATAAAAATATATTTAATAGTAAAAATAATATTATTTTAAGGAGGTATGATATTTTGGCAAAACCAATTGCTCCTACTCCAACATTATTTGGGGCTGAAACCAAAGAATTTTTAAAAGAAATGAAAAGGCCAGATACACCAAATGAAAAAAAAATTAAAGAAAGAATTGAAAATAGTCGGCATGTTGACTTTTTCTAATTAAATTCTTTTCAAATCTTTATACATTCCTATGGTAGTTTTTTCATTTCTTTTGGCAGTTCTAATTAATTTTTTTTATTTCTCACTTTAAAGTGTTTAAATTCATTTTTGTAGTAAAATCCTCGAACATTGCAGTATGCATCAACTGTAATAAAACGTATACCATGTATCTCAGATATTTTTTTGATTTGATAACAGATATTGTCTAATAACAAATTACCTAATCCTAAAGAACGATATTTGTTGTTAACTGCAAATCTTCCAATTTTCATTGCTGGACAAACTGAATATGGTAAATCATATTCATCTTCAATATCTTTGAGTTCAATTTTATCAGAAAGTAATGAAAAAAATCCAATTATTTCATTATTATATTTTACAAGATAAGTTACACTTAATTTTTCATTTTGCTGATTTAATGCATCATGCTTTAAAAATTCATCCATATCATCTAATCCACATGAAAAATCGTCTAAATTACTTTTTTCATCTAATTTGTCTATTGTATATTCATTTTTAATTTTTTCAATTGGCATGGTTAATTCACCTTTTAAGGTTAATTATATTAAAAATAAAAAATTAGAAGTCGAATAAAGATGTTTGTTTATTTTTCTTATCTTTAGGTTTTTCTTCAACTTCTTCTTCAACAATTTCTTCAATCATTAGTTCTTCAGTTTCTTCTATTTGTGAAACTTCTTCTGCAGTTTCCTCTTCAATTTCTTCAATCTCAGGTTCTGGAGTGATTAATTCGATTTCATCCCTAACTGGTTCTTCTTCAATGATTTCTTCTTGAGGAATTCCTGCAAACATTTGATTTTGAAGTTCTTCAGCACGCCTGTCACGTTCTTCAATACGCATTTCCTCTTTTCGTTTTTCCATTTTTTTAATGACTGACTTAGGAATGACTTTTTTTCTAAAACGTTTGATTTCATCTTTTTCTAAATCTAGAAAGTCTGAAATTTCCCAAGCGAGTTCATCATTTTGAAACATGATTTCCAAATATGGAAACATTGAAATGGCAACAGTATTTGAAATATGCATTTTTTGTGACATCTTGTCTGCTATACCATCACGTAAGTTTCTTTTTCCTCGATTACGTCCCATCAATGTAAAAACTGTTGGGGATTTGATTGGAGTGAATTTTTTATAAGTTTCTTTTTTGGATGAACTGACACCAATGCCCATGAAATCGGTTGCATATTTCCAATAGCCGTAATTTCTTGTTCTTTGGGCTCTTCCGAAGTATAAGTCTGCTTTGGATAGGTTTTCATATGCCTTTTTAAGTTCATTCTTATTGGTATACTCACGAGGAACATTTTCAGCAATGTATGCCATTACAAGCGTTGGGTCTTCATCAACCCTTAATGCATCTTTGACATGCTTCGGATTTTTGCTTTTCAGGGTTGCCATTACCCCATCAATAATAGTTGATCTGTCATCTTTTGTTGTGACAGTTTCAACATCTTCCATTGTTAATTCGTGTGATGTATCGGCAATTGCCTGGAATGTATTGATTGCAGAACGGATATCCCCATTGGCTTTTTTGGATAATAATTTCAAAGCTTCCTTATCATATTCGATACCTTCTTCTTTGGCAATATTTTTAAGCATCTTATTGATTGTAGGGCCTCTGATTTTAGCCATTTTAATGACTTGACATTTTGGCTTAATTGATTGCAATCTTTTGGAGTAAAAATCATTAGCTATTAATATTAAAGGATGTTTGGATGTTTTAATTATTTCTCCAATGGCCCGGACTCCTCCGCGGTCATTGGTTCCGTGAATACCATCCACTTCATCCATAATGATTAGTTTGTATTCGTCACCGAAAAGTGACCTTGAAGATGAGGATTCGCCAATGGTGCTTTTAATAACATCCTGTGAACGTTTATCACTGGCATTTAACTCAATGTATTCGGAAAACTCTTTAGCTATTGCCTGCGCAAATGTGGTTTTTCCAATTCCTGGCGGTCCAACTAAAAGTATGGGCTGCTGCGGATTGCCGTTTTTCCAGTTTTCAACCCAAGATTCAATTATCTTTTTTTCTTTGTTATTACCTAATATCTCTTTTAGGGTTTTTGGTCGGTATTTATCTGTCCATAACATTCGAATACCTTACTATAAGAATTTTGTTAAAAGAGCTTCAAGTTGTATTCTAGGGTTTGATCCTTCTCTTATTCTAAAGTCACAATTAGCTATTGCTTCGATAATATCAATATAAAACTCAGGATCCATTTTGCCGTCAAGAACTCTTCTGGATACTTCCTGGTATATTTGGGAAACCATATCCTCTCCGCTTGTACCCTGCAAGACCATTGTTTCATGCAGGAGTTTTCTTGAGCCCATAAAGTCTCCGGTCAATGCTTTTGTAATCATATCTGAAATGTCTTGAGGTTTTGATTTTGATACAACATCATATACACTTTCTTCTGTAATGTGTTCTCCTTCTGATGCGGTTGCCTGTAGGATGTTGACTGCTTTACGCATATCTCCTTCTGCATGGTATACGATTGTTTCGAGTCCTTCGTCAGTATAATCAAAGTTTTCCTCATCACATATGTATTTTAACCTATTGACGATTTGTTCTCCTTTGATTGGTGCAAATCTGAATATTGCACATCTTGATTGAATCGGATCAATAATCTTGGATGAATAATTACATGATAAGATAAATGACGCAGTCTTTGTATACATTTCCATTTCACGTCTTAAAGCATGCTGAGCATCTTTTGTCATGTTGTCCACTTCATCCAGAAATATTATTCTGAATGGAGCTCCGACAGGTTTCAATCTACAGAAATTTTTTATATCGTTTCTAACTGTGTCAATTCCTCTTGCATCTGAAGCATTCAATTCCAAGAAATTTTGTCTCCAGTATTCTCCGAGAATTGATTTAACTAATGCCAGTGCAGTTGTTGTTTTTCCAACACCAGCAGGTCCTGTAAACATTAAATTTGGCATACTTTCTTCGCCAACATACTTTTTAAGTCTATTTATAATATGTTCTTGGCCTACAATGTCATCTAGGCTTTGTGGTCTATATTTTTCTACCCAAGGTCCACTCATTAAATCACCATGATTTTGTAATGTTAAAATATATGTCTGTTAGTTAATAATTAGTTTGTGGTAGTGTTTGAAAAGTAATATTTTTTGAGATGTGAAATGTTCCATTAACTTTTTAAGTTAAAATATATAATATCATTACATAAAAAAAGTTGAGGTATTAAAATGAAAGGCACATGGAAGCTTAAATTAAGAATGATACTGACTTCTGTATTTATGTTCTCAATTGTTTATTTTTTAGTTTTGCTTGTAGCAAGATATATGGGAATTAGCAGTTGGAGATTATATATGGGTGTGAGTTTAGTAATTGTATTTGCACAATACTGGTTTGGCCCAACATTAGTTAAACATTCAATGAATGTAAGGCCGTTATCTGAAGCGGAAGCCCCTCATATTCATAAAATGGTGGCCGAACTTGCACAGGAAGCAGGTGTTCCCAAACCGGAAGTAGGATTATCAGAAATTAATATTCCAAATGCGTTTGCATATGGTAGAACCAGCAGAAGTGGTCATATTGCAATTACTCGTCCAATTCTTGGTTTGTTGGATTATGATGAGTTGAGAGCAGTATTGGGTCATGAAATGGGTCATATTAAACATAATGACATGGCTGTAACTGCAGCCGTTAGTGTAATTCCTATGGTTTGTTATTATATTGCTATAGCTTTCATGTTTTCCAGAGATAATGAAAATGGTGCTGGAATCATAATTGGGTTATTGGGTTATGTTTTCTATTTAATTGGACAATTATTAGTATTGTTTATCTCAAGAACCCGTGAATATTATGCAGATGAAGCTTCAGTAGAATTTGGTAATCGCCCTGCTGCTTTAGTCTCTGCTTTATATAAATTGTCTTATGGTGCTTCTAGATGCAGTCAGGAAACTATTAAAGAATTAAATACTAATAGAGCATTTTTTGCAACAGATATTAATAATGCACAACATGATATTGATGATTTCAGTCAGGTGGACTTTGATGGTGATGGAAAAATATCTGATGAGGAATTGAAAAGATTAGCCAATTCCGATATCAAAATTTCGAAAACTAAAGGAATCATGGAATTATTGTCCACTCATCCGGATTCCCTAAAAAGGGTAAAAAGATTAGCAGAATTAGAAAATTAGGTGTAATATATGAAAATGATTTTGGATGAACGTGGTAAAAAGTATATTTTAAAGGAAGGCCAGGATTTTCAAAGTGATTTGGGAATTGTCTCTGCAGAAGTATTGTCGGATGCTGAAATAGGCGATGAAGTTAAAAGCCATCTTGACCACTCATTTAAAATTGTCAAACCAAATGTAAATGATTTCATTGAAATAATGGATAGACGTTGTTCAATATTAATTAAAAAAGATATTGGAACTGTTTTAGCATACACTGGCTTGGGAGCGGGTTCTAGGGTTGTTGATGCCGGAACCGGTGCTGGAGCTATTGCATTGAACTTCGGTAATGTTGTCGGCGATACAGGTCATGTTTATACATATGAAATCCGTGAAGATTTTTCAGAAGTTGCTAAAAAGAACATCGAAACTTTTGGAATCAAAAATATTGAAGTAAAAAATCAGAATATAAAAGATGGAATTAATGAAGATAATATTGATCTAGTATTTTTAGACCTTCCAAAGCCTTATGAAATTTTTGAAGAGGTTCATGACTCCTTAAATCTTGGAGGATGGCTTGTTGTATATGCTCCCTACATCGATCAAGCTGAAGTTTCATACAGAGTTGCAAAAAAACTTAATTTCTATGATATTGAAATTCTAGAGACTTTAGAACGAGGCCTTGAAGTAAGACAGCAAGGAACTAGACCTAAAACAAGAATGGTTGGGCATAGTGGTTATTTGCTTTTTGCAAGAAAACTCTAAATCACCCATTTTTTTCTATTTGTTTTAATTAATTTCAGCTATTGTTATGTTAATACTTAACCAAATTTCATTATTTTAATTATTTAAATTTTCAATATAAATTATTAGAAACAAAAAATTAGTATTTTTAAATAGTGTTATATGTACTGTCTGCTAATTTTTCTTTATATGGGGATTCGTTTTGAAATGTATATATATCAATTGAAATAAAGTATAATATATTAAATTTTCTGAATTTAATGATATTTTATTCAACAATATGTTCAATATTATTTGCAATATCATTTTAAATGTCGTAAAGTTGTCTTTAGCTGAAACTGTAATTATATGATATGAATACATAATATTACTAAAAATATTTTAGGTTTATTCAAGTTTTTTATCATTCATATTTGATACAAATATATTTGTTTGTGTATTAAATTATTTTTTTTCATTATTTTAAATGATAAAAATTAAATATCCCAATATAAATAATTAATTGTATAAGAAGGTTAATTTCTTTTTATATTCTTAGTATTTTCACTTTAAATAGTGGATTTAAAAAATTTTGGAGGAAAAATATGGAAACAAATAAGATATTCGGAATAGTCTCTATAATTTTGGGATTAATTTTTATAATTTGCCCTATTTTTAGTTCAGCTTTCACATCTATTGTAATTGGACTAAGTTTATTATTCTTTGGTTTCGCATCATTATTTAATGGACTTACAACATTAAATGTGATTATTGGTATTATAGCCATCATATTTGGTTTACTGTTCATGTTTGCAATGAATGCATTGCCGTTCCTTGTAGGATTGCAATTTTACCTTGTCGGTATCATAATGATTTTATTCGGTATCGCAGGTCTTATTACAGACTCAAAAATATCAAAAATATCCTCGTTATTGATTTTGATTATGGGTATTTTAGCATTTATTCTAGCATTCAATTCCTTAGTAAATCCAATTTATGCTGCAATTTTATTAGGTGTATGTTTAATAATTCAAGGAATAAGAACATTTATTGCTGAATAAAAATTTAATATGCAATCTTTTGATTGCATTTACTTATTTTTTTAAAATAGTATCTAAACTTATTTTTTTGAACTACCTCGACTTTGTAGAAGTCGAGGATTCCTAGATTTGTTTTTTTGTGCCACTTGTTTATTTGGCGTTTTCTAGGCTATCCCCGTAGTCCCACCGGTTCAAAATATTAATGGCGGCGTTAATGTCACGGTCTAGTATTTTACCGCAGTTTGGACATTTCCATTTTCGAGTTTTCACATCTAATTCATGGTTGATGTTTCCGCAAAAATGACATTTTTTACTGGTATATTTTGCATCTACAAATACTACGCCTTCTGCTTGAGGTTTGTGCCTAGCAAATTTGTCTTGTAGTTTAGTTATGAATTTTGTGAGTGGAAACACCATGTTTTGCTCGCCACCAATCAATATTTTAATTTTTGAGTAATTTTTCTCAAATACTATGGCATCATATTTTTTGACCATTTCTGTTGAAAGTTTCTCTATATAGTCGTCAAGTTTATTGGATCGTTGATGATACCATTTTAATAGTCTGATTTTCTGTTTTTTCCATTTTTTGCTTCCATTTGTGCATTTGGCCATTATCCGGTTGATGAATTTGACCATTTGGTTTTCATGGTCAATGTCAAAGTATTCCTTTTCCTCATCGCTTGTGACCAGCCAGCCGTTTACATTTGAATTAATATCACAACCTACATTTTTACCTGTTAGTTCCCATTCTTCTTCAGTGAAATCAATGTTGAATGTTGCAAAGTAGTCTATTCCATCAAAGGAGATTGTTACATTGTTGAATTTTGTATTTTTGTCGTTTAGTATTTGGAAGTATTCTTGGCTTGTGTGGAATTTTACTTTGCCATATTTTCTCAGAATCATTTTATTTTTTTGGATGATTCTAATGTCTTGTCTTATTGTTTGTCTGAATGATAGTTTAACTGTTTTCTTTTTATGAAAATGGGGTTTATTGAAGTGTGATGGATTTTTAAAGAAATTATCGAATGATGTGGCCAAGTCTCTTATTTCCTGTTGGAGACTTGTTGATTCTACATCCTCCAAATAAGGAAATTCCCTCTTGGCTTCATTTAGTAGTTTATTTAAGAACGTAAATGTGGGTCTTAGGTTGGAATCGTTACTGTGCATTTTATTGTATTTGTCAAGAACGACATTATGGGCCTTGCGACAGCAACCAAAATTCCTATGAAAACAATCCTTCTGCTCCCGAGTAGGATAAATCTTAACCTTCATTCCCTTTTTAACATCCACCATAACATAAAACACCACACTATTAACCCATCTTCACATAATAGTACAATTTATGCTCCATTAATATATAAAGATACCCAGAGAGCATTTGAAAAGTAATATCGCCCACAAAAATCAACTACGTTTAAAAAACAACAAGAAACATTAAATAAACACCCGTGAAATACAAATGAAACTACAAATTTTCCATTGTAAAAGTGATACATATCAAAAAAAATACAAAAATAAATGCCCCAAAAAAAACTGAAAGTACACTGAATTATAAATGCCCATACAAAAAAATATTAAAATCAATTATCATGGCAAATGAAACCCAATAAATAACAATTCACAAAGGTATAACCCAACTTGCAATTGATCCACGACCTTGAAGATGTCGTGGTATTCTTGCATCATTTAGATAAAAAATTTTAAAAAAGAAAAAATAAATAGCTATTCAATTAGAATAGCTGGTTTATAAGGCATTGCATTTTTAGCCTTGTTTTGAGGGTCATATGAATCATCTGTGTGAACGATGATTTGTGATGAAACTTCATTGGAGATATATTCTATTGCATCATCAATTATTTGTGCTTCATCGATTTTGCCCACATATTTTGTTTTGGTCATTTCACGGCCAATCTTTTTGGCTACGGCTGCTATTTCTTTTTTATTATCATAAATATTAGCTCCAATAGCACGGCCCATGATTTGGCCAATGTCAGGTTTTCCAACTTCATCTGCTATTTTGTATAAGTCCCATTTCCAGTTAGGAGCAAGATAAATGTGAACTTTTTCAGCTTTATCTCCAACCATCTTTTTAATCTGATTAATGTCTTTAATAAGATTTTGAACTAATTCTTCTGATTTTTCAATTTCAAGACTTATTAAGCTTTCATCAGCTTCAGGCCATTCAGCAGTACTTACGAAACCTTTTCCGCCATATGTTGACCATAATTCTTCACATGTGTGTGGTGTAAATGGCGCAAGCAATCTAATCCATGATTCCAGTACTGTAGATAACACATAAACTACTGCAGGGTCCTGTTTATCAAGCAAATGATTTACTCTGTAGAGGTAGTGATCAATATCCTTTTTAAGTAAGAACAATGATTCCTGTAATGCTTTTCTTGTTTGGAAAACTTCTAAAGCTTCAGTTGATGCTTTGATATGTTGGTTGAGTTGGCTTAACATCCATAAATCAATTGTTCTAGTTAATTCAACTTCTTCAATGTTGCTTAGGTCTAATGGGGAACCTTTGATTTCTTCAACTTTTCCTGCAAATTCCCTAAACCACTCGAGTCTTCTTTTAGTTCCAAGAACTTCTTTTTCTCTCCAGTCAAAGTCCTGCCATGGTTCTGCTGATGCCATTAAGAATAATCTTACAACATCTGCGGTATAATCTTCAATTGCATCTTTTAAAAGGATAACATTACCTTTTGATGATGACATCTTATTTCCTTCCAAAAGACCCATTCCAAACACAACAGTTCCTTTAGGCCATTTGTCTTCAGGGAATATTGCGCTGTGGTGGAACATTAAAAAGCTTAAATGATTTCCTACAAGATCTTTTGCTGATAATCTCCAATCAAGAGGGTACCAGTAGTTGAATTCGTCCTGAATTTCTTTAACTACTTCTGGTGCAACTTTGATGTCATCAGAATCCTTGTTTAAATATATTTTATCAAAGAATGCACGATTCAAGTCTTCAGGATCCATATCTTTCAAGAATCTTGCAACAGAATAATATGACATGTAGATTGTAGAGTCGGTTAATGGTTCAATCAGCCATTTGTTATCCCATGGAAGTCTTGTTCCAAGTCCAACTTTTCTAGAACATGCCCAATCATCTAACCAGTCAATATAATAGTTGAAATTATTTTTTACTTCTGGAGGGATAATGGTTTCCCTTTCAAGCACCTTATGGGTTTTTTCTGTCCATTCCGGATTGGAATATTTCATAAACCATTGATCATCCATTATTTTTACAACACAGTTGTTTCCACATCTGCAGACGACAGGCCTTTCAGCGAAGTCATACATTACTGTAGCCATATTTTTGGAAATTAACTCATCTTTTAATTCTTCACGGGCAAATCTGACTTTTTTACCACCAAAACCAGGTATGCTGTCGAGAATTATTCCCTTACTGTGCTGAATTTTATAAAGTTCATTAGTGGCTTCATGTAATTTTTCATCGTTTTGGTCTGTAATTCCTAATCTTTCAATTATGCCTGCTGCAGGAATTTCTCCATAACCTTTAACGCTACAGACTGGGATTGGAACTACATTTTCTATTATTCCCTCTAGATTATATTTAGCTATTAATTCATCGTTTTTCTTCAAATCTTGAAGAGCAATATAATCTGCAGGTGCATCAGCAGGTTCTGAAAATACTACACCGCTTCCGTAGGATGCGCTTACAAAGCTTGCTGGGAAAATTGGTAATTCATCACCAGTAAATGGATTGATTGCCATTTTTCCAATCAAATCATTTGGATTGATTTCGGATATGATTTCCAAATCTTTGATTTGGTGCTGTAAATTGTAATGGGCTTCTTTGGTTATTACCCAGTTTTCATTTTCTGCTTTAACTAAAACATATTCAACATCAGGATTTAACCAGATGTTTGTTGCTCCAACAATGGTTTCCGGCCTTAATGTAGCGGTAACCAAAATTTTATCGTCAATTTTGAATTTGAGTAAAGTTAATTCATTAACTCCAACCCCTTCTCCTTCAAGCAAATCGTGGTCTCCAACAGGATTGTCACAATTCGGACAGTATTTTACGGGATGTTCTCCTCTTTGGATTAATCCTTTTTCGTATAATGTTGTAATTTGCCATTCTATGAATTTTTTGTAGGTTGGATCAATTGTCCTAAATTCACGTCTCCAGTCAATTGAATATCCCATATCATGCATTACTTCATTATATTCGCTACTGAAGTATCTCACGATATATTCCGGGTCTTCTAATTTAGGTAATTCGTCTTTTGGGACTCTGTGAACATTTTCGTACAGGTCTAAAGTCCATGGATCTTTTCTTTTAATCCTGTCTGCTATTCCAATAACTGGAGCACCGGTTACGTGCCATGCCATTGGGAATAAAACGTTATAACCTTCCATTCTTTTAAATCTTGCATAAACATCAGGTACAGTATATGTACGGCCGTGACCAATATGCATTGCACCACTAGGGTATGGGAAAGCTACTGTAATGAATAATTTTTCTTTATTATTAGGGTTTGATTCAAATAATTTTTCATCAGCCCATTTCTTTTGCCATTTTTTTTCTATCACTAAATCACCATTGTAGTCTTTTTAGGGCTTTCAGGAACTGTACTCTTATGTTTGTTCCTATAAACTCTATTTATAATATTATTAACTTCATCAACTTCAATATCTAATTCATCAGCTATTGATTTTGCATCAATATCTTTTTCTAAATTTCTGTATAATATTTTATCAAGCAATTCATAAGTCATTCCAATTTCATCTTCATCGGTTTGATTATTCCATAATCCTGCTCTAGGCGGTTTATCGATGATTTCTTGAGGAATTTCTAAATATTTGGCTAACTGATAAACATCAGTTTTATACAAGTCCCCAATTGGTTCAATGTCACATGCACCATCTCCATGCTTTGTAAAGTAACCAATCAAGATTTCGCTTTTATTACCTGTACCGCTAACCAGGTAGTTTTTGGAATTAGCATAAAAATAAATAATTGACATTCTTATTCTTGCTTTAAGATTGCCTATTGATAATTTGTCTTCTTCTAATTGTGTAACTGATAAGAATTCGTTTAAGATACTGTCAATAGCAATTTCCTTATAATTTATTCCTAATAGTTGTGCTATTGCAGTACCATGAAGTTTATCTTCTGTTGGTGTTGTTGTTGAAGGCATAACTATTCCAAAAACATTTTTCTTTCCAACAGCTTCACAAGCTAAAAATGCAGCTAATGTGGAGTCGATTCCACCACTTAATCCTACTACAAGTCCATCTGCATTAGCTTCTGATACTTTATTTTGAACGAATTCAACAATATCGTCTTTTGTTTTTTTCACATCTAATTTTGGAATTTCGTTCATATCAAACACTCACTTAATTTTTCATTAGTAATTAATATAGTTGTTTTATTATATAATATATTATTATGTCAGATGTAGAAATTTTATCCAAAAGAACTTTTGGCGGTGCTGAGAAGGAAGTTTTAGACAGCTTTGTTGAATATCAGCAGGCATTAATAGATAAAAATGAAGATAAGTTAAATGAATTGATGGCTGATGATTATATATTAACTCATATGTCCGGTAAAAAACAGACAAAAGCACAATTCATTGAAGAAGTGATGAACGGCACTCTAAATTATTTCAAATCAGAGATTCATGATCCCAACATTTTGTTTGATGATGATGAAAATGCAACATTCATTTCTGATGTCACTTTAACGGCTCGGGTATATGGTGCAAGCGGTGCATGGACGATAGATACGGTAATGGATTTTAAAAAAATAAATGGTAAATGGATAATTGGAAAATGGGACACCTAAACAAGATATTATGTGCATATAATCTGTTCTATTATTTCATATTCGCTGTATTTTATTAATCTATTTTTTTTAAAATTATTCAAATAATAAGAGTCATGATTTGAATTTTTTAATGAATATTATTCCTATGATGACTGTTGCAATAACTGAAATTATATTCGCGGTCATTGAAGGCAATCTCAATCCTTCAGGGGCTTGCAGGATATATGCAAATGCAATCAGGGTACATATGATTGCCGGAAGCAATGCGATAATGTAGGGTTTTTCTTTTTGAATTAAGTATGCACTTGCAGCATATAATACAATCGTGGCCACTATCAATTGAGCCCAAGCAAAATATCTCCAAATCAAACCGAAATCTATAAATGACAATCCAAAAGCTGCTAAAAATAAAGGCACTGCTATTTTCAGCCTTGGAATCAATTTTTCATGATTGAGATTAAGTTCATCAGCAATTGTAATTCTTGAACTTCTAAGTGATGTATCTCCAGTTGTGATTGGACAAACAACAACTCCTATTATGGTTAAAACCAAACCAATTGGTCCGACTAATGTCATTGCCATTTCGCTTACTGCTACAGAAGGTGCGGCACCATATATTGCTGCAAGTTGTGGCTGACCGTGGAAGAATGCCATTGCGATAGCAGCCCAGCAAAGTGCAACTAAACCTTCTATTACCATTGCACCAAAAAATACTGGCCTAGCGTCCTTTTCATTTTCAATACATCTTGCAACAATTGGAGATTGTGATGCGTGAAATCCTGAGATGGCTCCACAGGCAATGGTAACAAAGAGATATGGGAAAATGCTTTTGTTAGTTAAATATACTCCTTGTGTTGTAAACTCAGGAATTGTGTATGCTGGATTTAATATTAATGCTCCGGTCATTAACACAATCATAATCAGTAATAATGCTCCAAAAATAGGATATATTTTTCCAATGATTTTATCAATAGGAAATACTGTAGCAATTAAAAAATAAATAAATATTATTGTCATCCAGATAATTATAGAAATGTTCGTTAAGTTGCTAAGTAATTCAGCAGCTCCTTTTGCAAAAGTAGCTGCAACAAGAATTCCTGTCATTATAATAAGAACTGCCATAATCTTTTGAATTTTAGTTCCCAAATACTTTGAAATGATGCTGGGCATTGTCATTCCGTCATTGCGCAGGGACATGTAGCCTGAAAAGAAATCATGAATGCTTCCGATAAAAATTGTACCTAATGTAATCCATAAGAATGCTGCAGGTCCAAACAATGCACCTTGAATTGCTCCAAATATAGGCCCTAGCCCTGCAATATTTAAAAAATGAACTAAAAAGTTCTTGATTTTTGGCATAGGCATATAATCAACACCATCTTGCAGTCTATATGCGGGTGTTTCGCGACTTTCGTCTACACCAGTTATCCTTTCAATAAATTTTCCATACACGAAGTAAGATGCAATCAATGCCAAAGAACAAATAACAAAACTATACATTAATTATTATTTTACTATTTGCTCTTTAAAAAAATTACTATTTGACAAATAATTCTGAAATTATTTTTAAATTAAAAAAATAAGTATTGAGGAATTGATTTCCCCATTATTTTAAAACAAATTTTCTCATGCCTATAACACTTAATATTATAGCTATTATATAACCAATCAAAGAAATTACTGGCATGTCGAATAATCTTGGTCCAAAAGAAACCACTGAAGAACCGATTATGAGTGCTGAAATCAATGCAATAATTGAAACCTTGTCAGTAATGTCAACTTCAAACCTGAATTGCAATTCTTCATTATCAATCTTATGGATTGTTCTTGTAAGAAGACCAGGCAATGCCTGAATCATATGTCCATACAGGATTGCATTACTTTTTTTGCCTTTAAAATATCTTTTAGGATCAAGTTTCTGTTTGGCAATACGTTTAGCAACAGGTTTTAATTCTGCGAAAACATCTATTTCAGGATCAAGATTGTGTGCAATAGCTTCAATCATAGATAATCCTCTTGCCATAGTGACGACTTCATTTGGAAGAATAACTCCATATTCCTGCATAAGGCTAAGAAGTGCTTCTAATACTCCATCAAAACGATTTAACTGTACACCAAAGTATCTTCCGAATAAATCATTCAAGTCTCTTCTTAAAGTGGTTGTATCAATGTCATAGTCCAGTATGTCCATATACATCAGCTGATTAATCAACCCGTCGACATCTTGGTCCATAAACAGCAGCACCACTTCTGAAAGATCGCGTTTGAATTTCTCATCAAAGGATCCCATCATACCCAAATCAAGATAACATATCACATTATTTTCTAAAATCTTGATGTTACCCGGATGTGGATCGCCATGGAAGAATCCGTCAATGAAAAGTTGCTGGAGATAAGAATCTATAACATTTTTCGCCAAGAGTTTTTTGTCAAATTCATCACCAGTACTTGCATATACATCATTTAAATCTGTGCCTTCAATGAATTCCATAGTTAAAACTTTTGAGGAACAGTAATTGGCGTAGGTACTCGGAATATGGATATTAGGATTGTCTTCAAAATTCATTTCAATGCGTTGCATATTCATGAATTCATTATTGTAATCGATTTCCTTGTGGATGGAACGGTCAAACTCATCCATGATTCCAGGCAAGTTTAGTTTTCTAAGATCTGAATTAAATTTATCCGCACGATTAGCAATATATTTTAATATCCTCACATCAAGGTCAATTTTATCTGTGATTCCTTCTTTTTGGATTTTTACAGCAACATGTTCACCAGTAATCAACTTAGCTTCATGAACCTGACCAATGGAAGCTGTAGCCAAATGCTGATGATTAAAATCTTCGAATAAATCCTCAATTTTACCATCAAGTTCTTCTTCAACAATTGATTTAACTTGTTCATATGTTATTGGTGGATTGTCATCCTGTAAGTTTGCAAGTTCATCTGCAATTTTTTCGCCAACAACATCAGGCCTTGTACTTAACAGTTGCCCTAGCTTGATGAAAGTGGTTCCCAAATCCTGAAACATTAATCTTAACTTTACAGGAATTTCATCATCCCATAAAAGTTCATTTGCTTCATCATCACCTTTTGAACGAATTTTGTTTTTTGCAGTTTGACCTAAAATCTTATCGAAACCATATTTTTTTATGGCTTCCCTAATTTCATGCAAACGTTCTTTGGTTGCCTTATCCACAAACATCACCCAATTGATTAACCTTCAATAGCTCTAGCTTCATCAAAAGATGGGACAAACACCAAGATTACACCATCTACAATTAATCCTACTCCAACGAGAACTGCAACAAATAAAGGTTGTGCAGCTGAAAAAGCAGCCAAGAAAACAGTTAGTATACCTAAAATCAAAATCACTGCTGAACCAAGTTTTGCCATTGCCCCAGGTCTTGAAAATATACCCATTACACCAATGAATATCAGTACAAAAGCAATCAAATAAAATTGCAATCCAACAATAAAAGATAATGCATCAATACTATAAATAAATAATATTCCGAGAAGTATTGAAAGTATTCCCAATAATACTTCAATTATTGTAATATGAGTCATCATGCTAAATACAGAAAATCCATCAATAATAGCAGCAAATCCAAATGCAATTAAAGAAATTCCTGCAATAAAGGATACTGCACTTGCACTAAAAAGTGGGAAAATTATAAAAATTAAACCCAATATGATAAATAAAATTCCTAGTATTCTTTTGAAATCCATTTAAATCACCATTTTTTTTATATTAAAAACTTTTTATCAAAATTATTTTTTTTGAGAAATTAGTTTTATTTTAAATTAATTATTTTTAATTAATTTAATATTTCCTTTATTTTTTTTATTTATTAATATTTTTATTATTTTTTTTAAAATTTGATTTTTTTCTTAGAAAAATTATCATTAATTTATAGATGACAGCATAATTTTTATATTTTTTAATGAAAAATATTGATTAAATCAAAAGTTTCATTATTCATTTTATATAAAAAAAGTATTTGTTCATTAATAAATGATGGTGTTATTATGAATTTGAATGAGAAAAAAGAAAAACTTTCTGTAAAACTTGATGAAAAAAAAGTAAAATTACAAGAGAAAAAAGAACAAGCTAAAATCAATCATGAAGAAAGAAAATTAAACTTAAAAGAGTCATACACTGATAAAAAAATAAGTAAACACATTGAAATAGCTATTAAAAAAATCTATAAAGCTGAAGATGATGTTGAAAAGGATATTGCTAAATTATTAGATGCAGTTGATAAAGAAATTTTAGAAAATGAAGAAAAACCTATCGAATTCATTTTGTTCAAAGCAGAAAATAATCTAGAAGAAATCTTAATTAACGCTCAGTTAAAAATGCAAAAAGCTAAAAACGAGCTAATCAAAAATCTAGAAAAAGACATGGAAAAAGTAGCTGAATTAATATCTATTGAAGAAGATCTTTCAGTTGTTAAAGATGAAATGGATGAAGTTTCAACTATCTTAGATGAAAGAATTGAGATTGAAAAAGAAACTTTAAACATTAAAGCTAAAGAATAATCTTATCATTGAAATTTTTTTTAATGATTTCTTTTTTTATTTTTCATGGGATTTGTTACTAAAAAAAAACTAAATGGCATACTTTTAATTAATACCAATACCAATTATTAAATAAGGATTAATAATTTCATTTATTGAGCTGATTTTTTTTGAATATCAATAGTCAACACCAGATAAAGTATATGTGTTGGCATAGGAAATGGCAATATGAGTTTAAAAGAGCAAAACGAGACAATGAAAGAAAAGGTCAGAAAGGCATTTTCATTATCTGAAGATTCGGCATCACATGAGGAAATTCGTGAACGTCTCTTGGATGGTGGAAAAATAACTGGAACTAATATGTGTGTAATGGTATGTGCAATGATAATTGCATCAGTTGGTCTTAATATGAATTCAACTGCAGTAATTATTGGTGCAATGCTGATTTCACCGATAATGGGAAGTATTCTTGCTTCTGCTTATGGAAACGTGTCTGCGGACTATTCATTACTTAGAAATCATTTGATTGGTTTAGGTATGCAGGTTGGAATAAGTGTTGCTGCTGCAACGATTTACTTTTTCCTATCTCCGGTTAAAGAACCAACTGTTGAATTGCTTGCAAGAACATCTCCATCATTTTATGATGTGCTCATCGCATTCTTTGGGGGACTTGCAGGAATCATCGGGCAAACCAGAATTGATAAAACAAACACTGTTATTCCGGGTGTAGCTATTGCAACAGCTTTGATGCCCCCATTATGTACCTGTGGATATGCGATTGCAAACGGAAGATTGGACATGCTTCTTGGAGCAGGATATTTATTTATATTGAATGCGTATTTCATTTTCCTCTCAGCTAGTATGATTTTAACTATTTTAAAAATCCCAAAAACTAAGGAATTAACTGAAAAAGAATGGAGAAGACATCGTTTCCGTATGGTTCGTAATACAATTCTAATTGCGATACCTAGTATAGTGGCAGTTTATTTCATGGTACATTAAATGTTAACATAATCAACCATCACCAATTTAACTTTTCAATGTATATCTTAATTTAAAATAATATTTGATTTTCAAATAAGCCGTAGTTAATGCAAATACCTATTCATTAAATTAAAATAAAAAAGTTAACTATTGATTATATTAACTGTTAAGTTAAGGAAATCATAACTAGCAGTAAATCAATAGTTATTCAATGGTCATTCCCTTTCTTTTTTAAGGGCTTCGACCATATCAATATTTTTGAGTTTGTTTGCAAGCAACATATTAACGATTGCAGATACAATTATTGTTATTACAAAGCTTATTATTATAGTAGTTGGGGAATAATCTACTGGATAATACAGGGTATCTGAATTGGATCTGATGGACTCCAAAACATAATATCCTGTCGGAATTCCAATTAAAAAACCGACAAGAGATATGCCTAAATATTGTGTTATGAACAGTTTTCTCAGATCTTTTAATTGGAATCCTAAAACTTTCAATGTTGCCATGTCTCTTTCCACTTCAGTAAATCCTAAAAGACCTAAACTGTACAGAACAACAACTGCTAATATCACTGCAAATATTACAAGTATCATAATCAGCAGATTTGCCGTTTGTGTAAACTTATCCCAACTTTTTATTAGGTCTTCATGATCGTTGACACTTCCAACACCATCAAATTTATCTGCAGTATTTTCTTTTGTAACTATTTCTGTAGGTTTAAATGTCATATTGAGTTTTTCGGCATAATCTGGTGTGATTGTTATTCCTTGAACTGAAGGATCACCATAAATGGCTTCAACTGTAGAGTTTATCCATGTCTCATTACCATACAGATGCCATTTTATTTTATCACCAACTTTTAAACCAAATTGGTCTGCAGTCTTTTGTGAAATGGATACTCCGTTTTCTGGTAATGTTATTTCATGCCTATTCTTGTCAGTCGGAGTTATTAATTCCGTTTTATCATAAACACTCAGTACTCGTGTTTTTTTAACACCATTAACTTCAATTTGAATAGATTTTGTCATTAATGGAGTACCGTTAACTTTATCAATTATTGAATCTATTTGTGTCTGGGAAATGTTATCCTGTAGAACAAGTTGTGTTCCGTAGTGGTTTATATCATCATATTTCCAGGTTTTTAAGTCATTGACTCCATCATGCATACCAAATGCTGAAATTAGGAGTACAGTACAACCAATTACTCCAAATAGTGTAATGACGGCCCTTAATTTATTCCGGTTTATGTCTCTGATATTCCATCTGAGGTTAAATCCTAATTTGTTCCATATTCTTGTATTTTCAATAAATCCAAGTTTATTTATTTTAGGAGGCTTTGCTTTTAGAGTTGCTGACGGAGGTTCCTTGATAATACTTGAAACTGCAAAGTATGAACATAACAGTGAACCTAAAACAATTAAAACGGCCACATATATGAAACTCATATTGAATCCAGGATCCCAGTTAGGCAATGTGTAAAATGACTTCATTGTGTCAACAAAGATGTATGGTATTGTATTGTGTCCGACTATTATTCCCAGCACGCTACCAATTAATGTTAAATAAAAACCGTAAGATAAATAATGAATTATTAACGGCCTGTTTTCAAAACCGATCGCTTTTAAAGTTCCAATTTGTGTTCTTTGACGATTGACAATACGGGTCATTGTTGTTAATAGAATCAGAAGTGCAACAACAACAAAAATGATTGGAAACATCACTGCTAAAATGACATGCTGATTGATTTCATCTTGTATTTGCTTGTCGCTGCTACTGTCTTCTCTTGGCATAAAAGATGAACTATTTAGAATGTCATTATATCCTTTGTCCTCAAGCATTTTATGTATCTGATTATAATAGTTTGTGTTGTTGGTATTGGTGGTCAGTAACAGCTTGTTGTGTGGCATGTTTGTACCGGGGTATGCCTTATCTGACAAATATCCGAATCCCTGGTATTTGAAGTCTGAAATTAAACCGTTTTCTGGTTCTTCGTAGACATAATCTGGAGAATATCCGAGTCCTCGGATAGTTTTGTTTAGTGTTATTCCATTAAAGTCTAATGAGATATTGTCTCCAATGGTTAAATTCTTTACTTCAGCAAATCTTGCATCTAACCAAATGCCGTCTTTATCGTTGAAGTCAATATTTCCTCCTTCAACTGGATAATATTTTGATATGTCGTTTTTGGCTAAAAAATGCAGCGTCACTCGCGGTTCATCTTCCAAATCAGCTATTGACTTTACAACGAACTGACTTTCAATGCCTGTTGTTGAATTCATATCTTGAATGTCTTTAATAACTGTTTCATTGAAATTGCTTCCGAGTATATATGAATCTGCCATATTTGTTTCTTCATAATAATTGTTGAGGTTGGTCTGTAGACCCTGAACTTCTGATCCTATTCCCGCAAATGCAAGTAATGTTATAAATGACATTAAAAAAATGGCTATGAACTGCATTTTATTTTCTTTCATATCACGAAGCATCTTTTTAAATAACATCAAATCACCAATTTATAGCATCTACTGACTGAGGATTTTCATTTGTTTCAATGTATTCAACTTCACCATTTTTGATGTGAATAACTCTGTTTGCAACCTTTCCGAATTCACTATTGTGTGTTACTATAATAACTGTTGTATTTTCACTTTCACATAGATTAATCAGTAATTCAATAATAATTTTTCCGGTATGGGAATCCAGTGCACCAGTAGGTTCATCACACAAAAGCATTTTTGGTTTTTTAGCTATTGCTCTTGCAATTGATACTCTTTGTTGTTCACCCCCTGATAGTTCAGATGGAAATTTATTAAAATGTTGTGACAATCCTACTTGGGTTAAAATCTCTTTTCCATCTATATTTTTATCAACCACATCATTCATAATCTCAATATTTTCACATGCCGTTAAATTTGGGATTAAGTTATAGAATTGAAAAATGAAACCTATTTCTTTTGCACGATAACGTGTAAGTTCTTTATCTGAAAAATTGGTTATGTTTTCGTTATCAATTATTATTTCCCCACTTGTGGGCTTGTCAAGACCTCCTAAAAGATTAAGGAGTGTTGATTTACCACTTCCTGATGGTCCAAGAATCACTATTAGTTCGCCTTGATCAATTGTAAAATTAAGATTGTTTGCAGCTTTAACAATTTGATTTCCAGTTTTATATTCTTTTGAAACATTACTTAGTTTTATTAAACTGTTCATTTTAATACCTTTTTTTGTTATTGAAATAATATATTTTTATTAAGTATATAATCTATTTTGTCAATTCATATAATATATTTTTTTAGAATTTAATCAAATGCTTCTTGTAAAATAAAATAAAATAAAAATTGGGGTGATGCATTAATAACTAAATTTATATACTATAAGAAATTAAAATTACATTTAGTTACTAAAACTAATTTTTATACTCGAGGTGATTTTTTGGCATTTAGAGATTATTTTAAATTTAATAAAGATAAAACAACTTTCATTTTTGTTGGTGGTAAAGGTGGTGTTGGAAAAACATCCATTTCTTCAGCAACTGCTTTATGGTTAGCTGAACAAGGTAAAAAAACATTGGTTGTTTCTACTGACCCTGCTCATTCACTTTCAGATTCACTAGAAGTTCCTATTGGACATTATCCAAGAGAAATTAAAACAAATTTGTATGCTGTTGAAATTGACCCGGATGAAGCGATGGCAGAAAAGCAAACTGCATTAGAGGCTCAAAAGAATAATGCTTCTGATGACATGCTTGGGGGACTTGACTTTTTAACTGACCAAATGGATTTGGCTTCTTCTTCACCGGGTGCTGATGAAGTTGCAGCTTTTGAAGTATTTTTATCTGTAATGACTTCAAATGAATATGATGTTGTTGTATTTGATACTGCACCTACAGGACACACTTTAAGATTGTTGTCATTTCCTGAAGTAATGGATTCATGGGTAGGTAAGGCTATGATGGCTAAAGCTAAATTAGGGTCTGTTGCTAATTCATTAAAGAATATCATGCCATTTATGGACGCAGTTGACAATCCACAGACTGCTGAAGATTTAAAAAGAACCAAAGAACAAATAGATGAAGCTAAAAAAGTATTGTCTGATCCGGATAGGACTTCATTTAAAATGGTTGTAATTCCAGAAGAAATGTCTATTTATGAATCTGAAAGAGCACTTGAAGCATTGGAGAAAAATGAAATGAATGTAGATAGTGTTATTGTAAATCAGGTCATGCCGGATATTTGTGATTGTGATTTTTGTCATTCAAGACATAAATTGCAGCAAAAACGTTTAGCTTTAATCGACCAAAAATTTGCTAATCAGCATGTCGCTGAGGTTCCTTTATTTAAAGATGAAGTTAAAGGTCAGGAAAAATTATTGAACTTGGCACATATTCTTTATGATGATAAGGATAATGATGAAGTGACTCAAGAAGCTATTCAGCTTTAAAAAATTAAATAAGTTAAAATTTTTCAATTTTAACTTTAAAAATTTCATTCTTCTTTTTTATTAGTAAACCAATAATAAAATTCCGCAATTATTAATAGAAGCAGGCATATGCTGAAGAATATACTAAATGCATGACCTGTAATTAAATCATAGATAAATGCAATGATTAGCAGGATAAATAGGATTCTAATAATTATTGGCAGTTTGGACCAATTTTCTTTTACTTTGTCTAATTTCATGTTTTATCTCCAGTATTTTTGTGGAACATTGAATGGATCCCATGTTTCCTCATTGAAATAGTTGTAAGTTTCTTGTTTAGATAATGTTTTAACATTTCCATTACTTATATATTTCACGTTATCCCTATCTAAAGAATTATCCTTTTTTATCGGAATTTCAAGGTAATCGACACTTCCATCCTCTTTTGGGATATTGTATATTTTTGTATTCTGCAAATATCCTGGGCGTGTGAAAGTAACGTGGTCATAGGCTGCATGTTTATCTTTTTCATCTAAATAATTATCTACAATATAGACTCCAATTGATTGTAAACTGGTTGCTGTTCCAATAAGACTCAATCCCACTGTTAAACTTCCTCCAATCAAAGCTCCAACAATACCTTTTGCTAATAATGTTCCTTTGAATGCTATACTTGTCAATGGTTGAATATTGTCCCCAATATAATTTAAAATATTGTTTAATTCTCCAATTCCATTATTAATTTTATGCATCATTGAATTCATCATGCTGTTAATGCTGCATAATCCACAGTCTCTCGTCACACTAATGCCCTTATATGCAAAATCATCTTTTATGAATAATGGTGTTACTAAACCGGTGTTTAAATCAATTACAAAACTTGAATTTCCACCTTCATCACTTATTATTGCAGTATTGTTGTAAAAAACAATACTTGCTTTAAATGATTTAAGTGAATTAAAAATATCATCAAATACGGATGTGATGTTGTCTTCAGCATCCTGTGCTATTGGAAGAAGGGAGTTTTGTTCAATTTTTGATAATAAAATTGAGTTAACAAAGCGGAAGTTAATAATGTCACTTTCATCGTCCCCCTGTATTGATCTTCCCATATCCGGGGTCAAAATATGCATGAATGTTTCTTTCCAGTTCATTGATCCAAGAATGACTGTATTATTTGTTCTGGACCATTTCATGTTTGTGTTCATTGTCATATTGTCTGATAGTTTATCGCTTAGGTATGCTGTGTTTAATGATGTTAAAAACATTGTATATATGCTTTGCATTCCAACATTGGATTTATATTCAACTTCCTTATTGATCCATTCATCAATATCATTATCGCTTATCTTTTTGTTAATTATTGTAAAAGATTGTAAAACATCAAAGTCTCCTTTGTATTTATCACTTAATCCGTAAGTAATCAGTTCTGATTTTTCAAATTCAATACAATTTTCGGAATTGAATTTTGTCATGATATCTTCTTCTTTTAAAATGCCGACAATTTTTTTGCCAAAGTAATCGAATATTACTGATTCATTAGTTTTTGCAAATTTGATTTTATCTATTTCTCCATTAGTTATTGAACTATAACTTTTATATTCAAAATCATATATCATTTTTCCATAATATTTGGATAAAGTGTATTTTAAACCAATTTCATCGAAGCCCATTGTCTGGAATTTGATTTTAGCAATATTTTCTCCATTTTGTATATAATTAATGATTTCACTATTATCAATGAATTTATCAATATACGCACCAAATTGTTCAATATTGCTGCTGCAATTATTTCTATAAATAAAATGGGTAAAATTCGTGCTTCTATATAATATGATTCCATTTCCGGTTAAATTTTCCAATTTATAGTTGTGTTGGGCCGGACTGTTGTCAAATGGTAATAACCAGTACTTTGACCCTAAATATTTGGCAGAATATTCTGGCATAAATGATGTTGAAAATATATGTGTTTTATTTCCAATTTCTATTTCAAATAATTGGTTTTTTTCTATTCTAATAATTCCATTAATACCGCTTTTTATGGAATAAAAACTATTTTCAAAAACATATGGAAATGTGATATTCACATAATTTGGTAGTTTTATTTCATATGTGAAATTAGTATTCTTTATAATTTCCTGTGTTTTTTGTGCGGAAATCTTTATATTATTTGATACTTTTAAATCATTATTTTCAGAAGTTATTATGTAATCTCCTTCTTGGAGATTTATGCTTAATTTAGCAATTCCACTTTCATTTGTTGTTCTTTTGTATAAAATTCCATTAATATTAAAAGTTACTACATCATATGCTTTTGGCTGTCCTGACCCATCAATTAAATAAGCATTAAATGTTGTCCCATCTTTATATGACATTATCAGGTCATTTGTTATTAATGTAGGTAAAATTTTAATGTTATTTGAAACTTTGCATTCTTCATATTCTGCAGTTATGATATATTCTCCAGGATTTAAATTTAAATTAAGACTTGCAATGCCTGAATCGTTGGTTTGGCGTTTGTAGAATATGCCGTTTATATTGAACACCACTTCTTTTCCTGCTTTGCTTGTTTCTCCATTTTTTTCAAGAAGGGTGACGGAATATTTTGTGTCATTCCTATAATATTTCACAATGTCCCTGTTATTTATTATATTGGGCAGTATCGTGACGATATTACTAGCCATTTCATTATTTTTCGGGTTTATTGCAGTTAATATGTATTCACCCTGTCCCAAATTTAAATTTAATTTGGCTATGCCACTTTCATTTGTTGTTCTTTTATAAAATACACCGTTTATATTAAAATTAACCTCAGTATTTTTCAATGTTTCACCATTGATATCTAAAAATTTAGCATAATACTGCGTTGAGTTTCTATAAATCTTAAATACATCACTTCCGTAAACTGTACTTTTAATATTGATTGAATTGTTCACTGAAATCTCGTTTACTTTTGTAGTCACATTATATTTTCCACTATTTAAGTTGATAGCAATAGATGCTTGTCCATTTTCATTACTTTTCCTTGAATATGTCATATTGTTTAAATTAAATGACACTTCAGTATTGTTTAGGGGAGCCATGTTTTCATCATGAATTTCGGCCGCAAATCGAGTCCCATCTTTATAATACATTTCAATATCATTTGTTTCAATATGAATGTATTCGGATTGTGTGATTTCTGTTGTTAAGGTTTTATTTTCCAGTTCTGTAGCTGAAACAGTGCTTATTAAAAAAATAGTTAGGAAAATTAAAACTATCATGTTAATTTTTTTAATCATAGTATCAACCAAGCCTGTTAATTTTTTTCATAAATTAACACTCAAACTATGATTAAATTAATATTAATGTTTTAATTTAAAATTTAAAAAGTAAATGTTTATTAAAATGAATTTTTGACATTAATCTTTACTACTTATGACCATAATGCACATATAAGTAAATTCGCTTGTTGCAATATTTTTTAATGATGTTGAGACAATTTTTTCATCAGGGTATGAAAGTCTCTCACAGACAGTAACCTGTCGGTTTTCGCTTACACCGTTGTCAAGTAAAAACTGTGCCATGTCTTTCACTTTTCTTGAAGGAAGTGCAATAGTTATTTTTCCATTATCAATAACTTCTAAAATATCTTCAATATTTTCTCGTCCGTGAAATGTCATTACGTTAGCGTTATCCCATTGAATGTGATTTCTGGCAGCTGCAAGCTGAAGGGAACTAATTCCAGGTATCACTTCAATTTTGTCTTTTGAAAAATTTTTTTCTTTAGAAATTCTTAGAACTGTATTTAAAACGCCAGAAAATCCAGGATCTCCAGTTGATAGAATAGCAACACTATTGCCTGAAACTGCTAATTCAACACCTTCCTCAAGTTTATCAACTAAATCTTTCACATTGAATGCAATTGTATTTTTAACGTCACGGAACAAATCAATTGCACGGGCACTTCCTACTGTATAATCGCAATTTTTAACACAGTTTACAGCTTTTAAAGTTAAATATTCTTCTGCACCAGGCCCAATTCCTATAATAAATATTTTTCCAGACATATTAATCATCAATTTCTAAAGTTTGTTTAAAATTTTCCTTTAATTGTTCTTTTGTTTTTTCGCTGTAGACTTTGTCCTTTTCATCAGCTAATGTGAACATTGCTAATTCATAGATAATTCTATTCATGGATTTTCCATAGTCTGTCAATGAGTATTCTGTACTTATGGGCTTAGTATCTAAAACTTTTTTTTCAATCAATCCGTTTTTTTCCAAATCTGCTAAGCAACTTGATAAAACTTTATTGCTAATGTCTTTTCCTTCTTTAAATTCTTTAAAATGTTTTTTTCCAAAAAATAAATCTCTTATTATTTGAATACTCCATTTTTTATTAATTAAACTTAAAGTTCTATCTACTGGACAAACTATTTCATCAGGCATGAAAAATCACCTACTTATCATAATTTTAATTTTTCTAAATATTAAATATGTTGTTTATAATCTGTTACTTTAAGGTAACTTAGTTCCTTTTCAGTTACAAAAATCATTTAAATATGTTTAATAATATAATTGAGTAAAGGAGGAATTAAAATAGATACAAATCAGCAATTGGAATATCTTTTAAATTATTTGATTGATGAAAGACAGGAAAATATTGAAATCCCAGAAGATATTATTCAAAAAAAGAATTTGCTCCGTTCACTAATGAATGTAAGGCCACCAATTCCTATTAGTGAAGAATTTTTAGATGTTCAGGATGAATATTTGACAAATGAAATATTGTCGAAAGATTTGGTTGGTGTTGAAGACATTGGTGAATTTAAAGGAAAGTTAATGCTTTGGAAAGGAGATATCACAGATTTAAAAGTGGATGCTATAGTAAATGCAGCTAATTCCAAGCTATTGGGATGTTTTATTCCGATGCATAATTGTATTGATAATGTAATTCATTCAGCCAGCGGCATTCAATTGAGGCTGGAATGCGACAAGATTATGAAATTGCAGAATAAGGATGAGGATATTGGTAAAGCTAAAATAACAAATGCTTACAATTTGGCTTCTAATTATGTAATTCATACTGTTGGCCCGGCAATTCCTCAAAATTCCAAACCAAGTGAATTGGATTTTAAAAGACTTGAAAACTGTTATATTTCTTGTTTGGATATTGCAAGCCAGTATAATTTAAAATCTATTGCTTTTTGCTGTATTTCAACAGGAGTTTTTAATTTTCCAAAAGAAGAAGCTGCAAATATTGCGGTTAATGCCATGAAAGATTATTTAAAGAATAATGAAACTTCTCTGGAACACATAATTTTTAATGTTTTTAGTGATGATGACTATTTGATTTATAGAAATATTTTATTTGGTGATTAATATGAATCGTTTTGTATTTAGGTTAGATAAAGCTAAAAAAGCTATTGATGAAGCGGATTATATTGTGATTGGTGCAGGGGCGGGTTTATCTGCAGCTGCAGGTATCGAGTATGGGGGGAAACGTTTTACTGATAATTTTAAGGATTTCATCGCCAAATATTCGATGACTGATATGTATTCCTCAGGTTTTTATCCATTCAAAACATCTGAAGAAAAATGGGCTTATTGGGCTCGTCATATTAATGTTAACAGGTTTCAGGTAGGAGAAACTGAATTATACAAAAAATTATTAAAATTGGTGGAAAATAAGGATTATTTTGTAATCACTACTAATGTCGAACATCAATTTTGGATTAATGGTTTTGAAGATGAAAGAATTTTTGCAACACAGGGGGATTATGGACTTTTGCAGTGTGGTGATGCTTGTCATGATAAATTATATTATAATGAGGAAATAATTAAAGAAATGGTTGAAAAAACCGAAGATTGCAGAATTCCTACGAATTTAGTTCCTAAATGTCCTGTTTGTGGTGAAGAGATGGAAACGAATCTTAGAAAGGATAATCTATTTGTCCAGGATAAAAATTGGTATGATGCAAATAAAAGATACAGTGACTTTTTAGGTAAGATAAAGGAAAATAATATCGTATTTTTAGAGTTGGGCGTAGGTTTCAACACTCCTTCAATTATCAAATATCCTTTTGAACAATGGACTTATGATAATGAAAATGCAACATTAATTAGGATAAACAGAGATTATCCTGAAGCAATTAAGGAAAATGCATCCAAAACTATAAGTTTTGATGAAGATATGGATGAAATATTTGATTATTGGCTTTCAAGAATTCTTTAATTCATCAATTTCTTTTTTTAAGAAATCATAAATTGATTTTGCTCCAATTAATTCTTCTGGATCTTCCCAGTTTGATGGATATAAAATAAATGGTCTTGTCTGACTTCCTCCAAGTCCACCATGGCTTCCAATTAATTCTTCAAATGCACATATTTCTTCAGTTTTAGGGTCATAAAAACTATTTACTAAAATATCTGGCATATTTTTGAATTTATTGTGTCTTTTTAAATGCATTGCAGCATTTTTACCAAAGTTTTCCAATGGATTTTTTCCTTCTATTCTATCAGTATTCAAATAATAAATACCTTCTGCTCCAATAGCCATCGGACCATTGGTGAACGAATCAACCAATATGAATCCAATGCCTTTATGTTTTACAAGGCCAGGAATCAGATTTGGGAATAGCATTACTATTTCCTCATAATTTAACCTCTTTGTCCACTGTGTCAGATAAATCAATCCCAGATTTCCAGAACCTAACACTATCAATTCGGAATTTTTTGCTTTTTTGGTTGTTTGCTCTTTACTCTTATGAGTTTTAATATAGTCTAGGTCGTTTTGATATTTGGATTTGAGCTCTTCTATCTTTATGAAATCAGGTGTCTTTTCCTTTATGTTTTCCAATTTATCTGAAAAGAAATCTCTTTCCTTAATATCATCAACCTTGTTGATTATTGTTCCAATTTGTTTATTTTCTGGAATAAATGCGTCTCTAAAGTGGTCTGTAATAAACTGATTTTTATCGTAGGTTTTCATATCATCTGGAAGTAATCTTCTTACATAATTTGCTAATGTTATTCCATATCTTTGTTTAAATGTTGCACCATTTCCCTGGCCGTGATCGGATAACACTACAAATTCATAATTTCTTTCACAGCTTTTTTCAGCCTTTTCAAGTCTTTTAAATTGAAGATCAATTTGTTTTAATACATTCCAAATGTCATTATCATTAATTCCTGAATGGTGTGCCACTTCATCATAGCCCACATAACTTGCATAGGCACTGTTAACTTCACCCTTCAACATATCTGCAATCAATGTTTCAGTTGCAACTTCACGTAAAAGTACATTTGCTCCTGCTCGAATTGTAGCATAAATTATGTTTCTTCTTAATCTTGGTTGTATATTCTTTATTTTATGGATTATTTGGGATTTTATCTCAACTAATATTTCCCATAGGAATAAAATAATGATTCTTTGAAATGAGTATGATTCCAAAAAGACCACATTCAATGATTTATTATAACTGAAAGTCAATAATTTAAATCTTGATGAGGTTAATATAGGATTATCACTGTCTCCAGTAAACATATTTGTTATGCTCGTTCCTTTATCGCATAATAATCCATTTCCATCACTTATTCTCTCTTCAATTATTGGAGCGTGAGCCAATTTTCCAGAAACCATAATTTGGTTATCATTTTCCTTTTCAACCCATCTGTATGCAACAATATTTTCATTGTTTCCGTGCAATATTCCTGCCTGGCTTGCTCCAGTTTGAGAAGATAAGTCCGTTTCCCATTCTTTCAATGTATGTGAATTATCTATCCATTTTTTAACCGTAGGCATCATATCTTTATCGATGGCTTCTTTCAGAATCTCAATTGAAAGCCCATCTATTTCAAGCATTATTAAACCGGGAAATTTCTGTTCGTATGATTTTTTTTCTTTGGATACGTAGTTTGATACTCTGGAAGTATATGAATCATAATAATCAATGTCTGCTATATTGGAGATAAGCGTGTTTACTATGGCCATTAACAATGGAATTAAAAAAGCATCTGTAGCTTCAAGTGAAACTCCAGGAATTAGACAACAAACTCCATAAAATATTAATGAATTCACTATTAATGCGCCAATTCCAAAAGTCAAAACAATGAATTTCATTAATAGTCTTCTTAAAATTGGCCATAATATTGTATTGGCTATTATAACTCCAATTGTTATAATAAAAGAATTATACCAATTTCCTAATTTAAACGTATCAAATATTAAAGAAAATGCGATAATTGTCGCCATGCTCGCAATTATCATTAAAATAATTATTATGGTGGATTTGATTAAATTATGTATATTCATTTATTCTCCATTAATTTCAATATTTTTTCTTTTTGTTGTTTTGAGATAGAACTGTGTAATTTCGGGTTTACAGTTTATTCTAAGCCAAAAAGAGTTTGTTCCAAGTCCTTTACTTGTATATTGAATCATGTTTTTAACTTTATATGCTCCCACAGGATATTTGATGGAATATGAGCATCTGAATGGAGTTGTTTTAACTCCAGGAATTACAAGTTGGCCTCCGTGTGAATGGCCGGACATCTGCAAATCAAATCTATTGGTTTTTGATGAAATTTCAGCGAAATCAGGTTCATGAACAAGCAATATGCTTGCACCATCATTTGGAAGTTTTTCAAGAACCTTGTCAAAATCATCCGCTCCAACAGTGAGGCTGTCAACACCTGAAATGTTTAGTTTTTCTCCTTTTTTTTCAAGAGTATAAACATCATTGCTTAAATCAACAATGTCTGATTGTTTAAGTATTTCTCTAATTTCATCTGCACCTGCCCAATGGTCATGATTTCCTAAAACGGCAAATTTTCCGTCTTTTGCTTTTAATTTTTTAAAGGAATCTAATAAATCGTCTTCATAACCTTCTAAAATATAGGAAACGTAATCTCCCGTTAGTGTAATCATGTCTGGGTTTAAGCTATTAACGTAATCTGTCACCCCATTCAAATATTCTGGGCTGATCCACTGGCCTAAATGAATATCTGTCAGGTTAATTATCCTATAATTATGGAATGTAAATGGCAAATCATTAATTTTAACATTTACATTAACTAAATCAAAGAGTTCTGGTTTAAATTTTGTAGATCCTCTTGTTTGTGTCATAAATGTTTGAAATCCTTGTCTAATCATCATTGCTGGAGGTCTTTCATTTACCAATATTTTCACCTTATTTTTTAGATAAGTTCGTGAAACTATTTATATTTTAAAAATTATATTATAAATGTGATTATTATGCTTCAAATTGCAGTTACAGGAAAACCAAATGTAGGAAAATCATCTTTTTTTAATTCAGCAACTTCATCTGCTGTTGAAATGGCTAATTATCCTTTTACAACAATTGATGCTAATAAAGCAGTTGCACATGTTATTAAAGACTGTCCATGTAAAGAATTGGGTGTTACGTGCAATCCTAGAAATTCAATATGTATTGATGGAAAAAGATTACTTCCTATTGAATTAATTGATGTTGCAGGATTAGTTCCTGGAGCACATGAGGGAAAAGGATTAGGTAATAAGTTTTTAGACGATTTAATGCAGGCTAAAGTATTTATTCATGTTATAGATGCATCAGGATCAACTGATATTGAAGGCCAACCTGTGGAGATGGGAAGCCATGACCCATTGGAGGACATTGAATTTTTGGAAGAAGAAATTGTAATGTGGATGTATGGAATATTGTCTAGAAATTGGGTTAGATTAGTGCGTAAGGTTGGTGCTGAACATTTAGATATTGCAAAAGTATTGTTTGACCAATTATCAGGTACTGGAATAGCTATTGAAGACATTATTGAAGCTAAAAGAAATATTAATCCTGATTTCAATAAATGGGAAGAAAAAGATTTAATTGAATTAACAAGAAACATCTTAAAAATAGCAAAGCCTATGATGATTGTGGCTAATAAGGCTGATTTGCCGACTTCTGAAGAAAATATTAAAAGAATCAAAGAAAAATATCCTAATGTAATTCCGGCATCTGCCGAATCAGAAATTGCATTGGTAAGGGCTAACGAAGCTGGGTTGATAAGTTATCTTCCTGGTGATGACCACTTTGAAATATTAAAACCTGAAGAATTGTCAGATAATCAGTTAAAAGCTTTGGAATATATTAAAACTAATATATTGGATAAATATGGCAGCACTGGTATTCAGGACGCTTTGAATTATGGTATTTTTACCTTGCTTGAAAATATTGTTGTTTATCCTGTCCAAGATGAGCACAAATACACTGACCAAAAAGGCAATGTATTGCCTGATGGAATTTTACTTAAACAGGGTTCAAATCCACGTCAATTGGCTTATTTGGTTCATTCTGACATTGGGGATAAATTTATGCATGCTGTTGATGCAAGGTCAAACATGCGTGTAGCCAGTGATTATGAACTTAAAGATGGGGATATTATAAGTATTATTACACGCCAATAATACTTCATTTCTTTTTTTATCATGTCCAATAAAGATTTATTAACTAAAGAATTAACTCCTGAAGAATTTACACAATACTATTTTTTGAAAGAGGAGTTGAAAGACTTTTGCCGTAGGGAAGGATTAAAACGAAGTGGAAATAAGCAGGATTTAGAAAAAAGAATCATTCATTATTTATCTACAGGTAAACAATTGGAAGAATCAATTATCAAAGAAAAAATCACTAACAATATATCTGATATTAACTTGGATTCTAAATTGGGCGAAAATTTTAAATGCAGTGAAGACAAAAGAGTGTTTTTTGAAAAATATATTGGAAAAGGTTTTAAATTTAAAGTTAAATTCCAAAAATGGCTAAGGGCAAATCCTGAAAAAACATATCGTGATGCAATCAGTGCTTACGATATGATAATTAATTCAAAAGAAAAAACAAAGATTGATAAGCAATTTCAATATAATCAATATATAAGAGATTTTTTTGCAGATAATAATGATAAATCGTTGAGTGAAGCAATTAAATGTTGGAATTATAAAAAATCCATTAAAGGCCATAATAAATATGAAAGAACTGATTTGGAGGCATTGTTGTGAAAAAGGTTAAAATTACCGTTATGAGAAAAGTCAGGCATGATGATTTGATTGATAAATATGAAAATCCTCTGGAGCATGAATGTGATGTTGAAGAGGGGGATGTTTTCATAGCTAATGGCTGGCAAAGGCCAGATAACTTCTGTGATAGTGCATGGGAAAGTCTTTCTCCTTTTGTGATGGCTTTGGCAAATGGTGCCAGTGATTTTTATGAGGGGTGGATGAAAAATAAAAAATCTGCAATGATTTCCTGTAATGATGGATTCAGACCTGTCAGTTTCCTTTTAGAAACGATGGAAGAAGATGCAGACTAATCTTTTTGATACGATGACGGGTTTTGTAGATAAAGCTATTAATTTTTTTAAAGATGAAACTGTTTTTTCAATATCTTTAATTTTAGCAATTATTTCCTGTTTTTTTGTAAAGCCAAATGCTAATTATTTCAATTATATTAATTGGGATACAATCATATTGCTTTTAATTATAATGATTATTGTTGAAGTTTTAAAGAACTTAGCTATTTTTGAGATATTGGTTCGTAAATTACTGAACATGACTAAAAACACTCGAGGTTTGGTTTTTGTTTTGGTTTTCACATGTTTTTTTAGTTCCATATTTATCACTAATGATGTAAGCTTAATAATATTCGTTCCATTTTCTATTCTGGCTTTAAAAAGAATCGATAGGTGGGATTTGATGGTATTTTCTGTTAGTTTACAGACTATTGCCGCTAACGTTGGATGTATGATTCTTCCTATTGGTGCTCCCCATAATATTGTGATGTATACATTATCAAATATTTCCTTTACATCATTTTTTTCAGTATTGTTGCCGTATATTATTTTATCAGTAATTTTTCTATTAATATTGATGTTTTTTGTTCCAAAAGATAATATAAAGTTACCTGATTTTGTTAATGTTTCTTTTAATCGAAATAATTTTTTCAAACGTGTTTTTCTTGGTGTTGATTATTATTTGCTGTTGACATTCATTGCTTTGTTTGTATTAATAGGTAATTTGGAAAACATTTCATTTTTAAATTCATTATTCAGACATTGGATTGTCGGAAATGAGGTTATCTGTGGAGTTGTCTCATCACAAATCATTTCTAATGTTCCCTCAGCAATGCTTTTAAGTGGCTTCAGTGCTAATTATGAAGCAATCGTTGTGGGAATTAATATTGGTGGTTTTGGAACTTTGATTGCATCAATGGCTAATCTCATTTCCTTTAAAATACTTGTTCGTGAATATGGAGAATTTAAAATAAGATATTTTATTATTTTCACTGTTTTAAATCTTGTTTTGTTGATTATTTTGTTGGGATATTATTTTTTAACAATTTAAATTCAAAAGTCTATTCATTATATATAATAAAAATCAAAATATTATTAATTTTGTATAATTTGAGGGTTATCATGGCTAATGAAAATGTTGAATTGATGAGGGGTGAGCCGGAAATTGCTATTAGGAAGTTAGCTATTCCTATAATGATTTCTATGCTTTTAACCGCATCATATAATATTGTTGACGGAATTTGGGTTGCAGGATTGGGCCAGGCAGCTATTGCGGGGATAGGTTTTGTAACTCCAATATTCATGATTTTGAACGGATTCAGTGTTGGTCTTGGAAATGGTGCAACAAGCAGCATCAGTCGTGCTGTCGGTGCAAGAAATCATGAAGGTGCCAGCAAATCTGCAACACACTCTCTTTTAATATTTTTGGTGGCATCTATTTTGCTGACTTTAATTTTCCTTATAATTCAGGAGCCTTTACTTATAGCTTATGGGGCATCAGGCCAATCTTTGGCTGAAGGAATTAAATATGGTACACCATTATTTATGGGGCTATTCGCTTTCATGTTTGCCAATGGTGGAAGCGGAATCCTGCGTGGTGAAGGGGACATGAAAAGAGCAATGTATGCAATCATTGTATCTGTTATATTGAATTTCATTTTAGACCCGATTTTCATTTATGTTTTAAATTTAGGATCAGCCGGTGCTTCTCTTGCAACAATAATGAGCTCAATAGGATCAGCAATCGTTATAATGTATTGGATTTTAATAAAAAAGGACACTTATGTTGATGTCACATTCAAAGGATTTAAATTTGAATCTCATATTGCCCGTGATATTTTGAAAGTCGGAATTCCATCCTCTCTGGATATGCTGATGATGTCAATTGCAATGAGTTTTTATTTGATATTTATTTCATCAGTTGGTGGTGAATATGGTATAGCAGCATTCACTTCGGGTCAAAGATTATATTTATTTGGTATAATGCCATTAACTGCTGTTGGAAGTGCTGTTGCTGCTGTCAGCGGAAGTTCTTATGGTGCCAATAACTGGGAATACCTGTCAAGAACCCACACTTACGGTACAAAATTTGCAATGATTATTGCAATTGCAATCCTGCTTATTTTAGTAATATTTGCTCCTCAATTATCAATGATTTTTGCATATACTCCTGAAACTGCTCCGCTTATTCCTGAAATCACAAACTTTTTAAGAATTGCATCATTCGGTTTGCTTTTGGTTGGTATAGGTATGCCTTCAAGCTTTATGTATCAGGGTATTGGTCGTGGTACAACCAGTTTGATTTGGACTATTATTCGTGAGCTGATTTTCACTGTAAGTTTTACTTATATATTTGGAATTATATTAAATTGGGGTTTAACTGGAATATGGGTAGGTCTTGCTATTGGTAGGATATTAGCATCTATTTTAAACTTTATTTATGCTAAATATACTCTTAAAAAGTTAAAAACAATAATGAATTAATTTTCAATCCGTTTCATTCGTCAAGTAAATCTGCCACTTTGTTTGCGATAAACACACAGCAGTCAACACAAGGTGATTTATCTTCACCATTTTTACTTATTTTATCGCATCTGACAGTACCATATTCTTCCTTAAATGTATTAAAAATCTCTTTAGCATTGGATTTAATATTTGAAGGATCATCGTTTAATATTCCATTTGCAATTAATGCACCTGTAACTGCACCGCAAGTTCCTTCATCAAAAGTTCCACCCATTCCACCTGCAAATCCACATGCTAATTTTACCATTTTCTTTTGGCTGATGTCTGCTCCTGCAATTTCACAAAGCCCCATTAAAGTTGATTCAGAGCAACTTTTAAATGCCCTATATTCTCTAATTTTTTCCTCTAAAATTTTTTTGTCAAGTTTCATAATGCAATCTCCTTAATTAATTATATTAACTAATAATTTTAAATAATTATTCATAAAAAATTAGGTGATAAAAATTATACATCCAAGACCGAGTCCAATTGCTGCTACTCTTTATACATTGAGAGATATGAATGTTGATGTTATTGTTATGCACGGACCTACAGGGTGTTGCTTTAGAACGGCAAGACTTTTGGAAAGTGATGGTGTGCGTGTTGTAACTACTGGAATGTCAGAAAATGATTTTATATTGGGTGCTGGTGAAAAGCTAGTCGAAACATTAACTGAAGCCTATAATGCATTCGAGCCGAAGTTAATGGGGATTGCAGGTACCTGTGCCAGCATGATAATCGGTGAGGATTTAAAAGAGGCAATTGCAACTGCCGATTTGCCATGCACTGTGATTCCGGTCGAATCTCATGGAGGTTCCGGTGAAGGCGACAATACTGTTGGAGCCATAATGGTTTTAGATGCTGCGGTTGAGTGTGGTGTGATTCCTCAGGAGGAAGCAGATAGGCAAATTGAAATGCTTGAAAAGGCAACTGAAGTTGAAAAAACTCGTGGAATGGCTCAGGGGAAATATATCAAACCTAACTTTGGAGACTCAAAAGAAATAGTAGCAAAAACTGTTGTCAATGCTTTAAAAGATGGAAAAAATGTTGCTTTTGTTTTAAATGTTAAAAAGGAAACATCTTATTTGTTTGCAGATATTGTTAATTTTGATTATAAACAAATCAATCCTGACAATAAACCTATTTTTGTTGCTAATTTAAATGAAAATATTGGTTTGCCTAGAATCAGGCAGCATGCTGTCAATATTAAAAATCAATTGGATATTGTGCCTGATTTCATCACAGGAGGACTTGATGAATACCCAGTAACTGCCAATGTGGCAGCAGATTATTTGAAGGATAAAGATTTGGATTTAATTGTTGTATTTGGTGTTCCTCATGCATTTCCAATTGAAGAATTTGATGTTGAATCCGTTGCAGTAACGGATGGTCCACGTTTAGTGGAGCCATTGAAAGAATTGGGTTATACTCATGTAGTTGCAGAGCTTGATGCACATTCAAAAACATTAGGAACTGATGAAATTGTATTTTCAGACTTTGGTGGAATGATTAGATCAGCTATTGGGTGGATGGAATAATATGATAACGATTATTGATTATAAAAGTGGTAATTTAAAAAGCATTTCAAATGGATTTAAAAAAATTGGTGAAGAATTTCAAATAACTGATGATATAGATTTAATTTCTAATGCAAAACATTTGGTATTGCCTGGTGTTGGTGCTTTTGGCTCAGCTATGGAGAATTTAGAACCATTCAGGAAAGTCATCGAAGAGCATGTCCGTGATGATAAGCCATTTTTAGGAGTATGTTTGGGCCAACAGGTACTTATGGGTGAAAGCGAAGAAAGTTCTAATGTGCATGGTCTGGATTTATTCAAAGGTCATTGCGAATACTTGCCTGAAGGAGTAAAAATTCCACATATGGGCTGGAATAGATTAGATGTAGTTAAAAAATCTCCTATTTTGGAGGGAGTAGATAAAGAATATTTTTATTTTGTCCATTCATATCATGTAATTCCCGACGATGATGATATTATTGCAGGCACATGCGATTATGGAATAGATGTGGTAGCATCATTAAGTCAAAACAACTTATTTTCAACACAATTCCACCCAGAAAAAAGTGGAAAAGCTGGACTAAAAATATTAAAAAACTTTGTTAATATTAAGGAGTAGTTAGTATGGATATTGAAGGTTTTGTCCGTGCAAGAATTGATGATTATTCATATGAAGATTTATCAGTTCTTTTGGCTGAAAGAATAAGAGAATATAAGGAAATTTCTGATGAAAATTCAATAAAGATGGCAGAAGCGGTCATTGATGAGGTTTCAACTACCTTAAAATTAAAAGAAAGTGATGATGAATTTTTAAAGGAAATCACTGAAATCACCAAATCCGGTGTTGGAATGGGTGAAATGGGTGTTGGTTCCCGTGGAGCAGGAGATTTCTTTGTTCACAGGAGAATTGCAGATATTGTTGCTTCAACAAACACTGCATCACTTGTCAATCCAACTGAACAGGATGATGGTGGAGTAGTGCGTTCAAAGGCAAAAAATGATGAGGTTTATATTACAACTGCTGTGGATGGAATTCATTCAAGATTAAGCGAATATCCATTTTTAGGCGGTTTTCATGTTACTCGAGCAACTTTAAGAGATGTTTGTGTAATGGGAGCAGATCCAGTAGCTATTTTAAGTGATGTTCACTTGGCCGATGACGGTGATGTTGGTAAAATCTTCGACTTTACTGCTGGTGTGGCTGCTGTATCTGAACTTGTTAATGTCCCAATTGTTGCTGGAAGTACATTGAGGGTTGGTGGAGACATGGTTTTAGGTGATAGGTTTGTTTCTGCTGTAGGAAGTGTCGGAGTTTCAGATTATCCTCCAACAGCACGTAAGGGTGCAACAAAAGGGGATGTGATTCTTTTAACTGAAGGTTCAGGCGGAGGAACAATCACCACAACAGCAATTTATAATGGATTTTTTGATGTTGTATGGGATACAATGAATGTTAATTTTGTTCAAGCTTCACAATCTCTGTTTGAAGCGGATTTGGTTAAGGATATTCATGCAATGACTGATGTTACTAATGGAGGACTTAGAGGGGATGCTCATGAAATTTCAAATACTACTGGTGTTGGTTTGGAATTCTATGAAAAGGATATAAGAAATATGGTAGCTCCAAATGTGTTGAACATGCTTGAAACATTAAATATTGATCCATTGGGAGTATCTACAGATTCATTGATGCTTGTTGTTCCTGAAGATATTGCAGAAGATGTCATAAAAACCGTTTCATCAGCAGGTGTTGACATTGCAGAAATCGGTCAGGTCACTGATAGCGGCGAACCGATATTGATTAAGGAAGACTTTTCAACTGAAAAACTTGTTCCTCTATTTAGAGAAGCTGCATACACAAAAATTAAAAAGCTAGTCGGTGATACAACACCTGAAGACTTTGAAATAATGCAGGAAAAAGTTCAAAAAGCTTGCGAAGATGCAATTGCTAAAAAGGACAAGGTTATAAACTATATAAATAAAAATTAATTTTTTCGCACTTCCATATTTTTTAAGTAATATGGGAGTTAACTATTTTTTATGAATGATGAAAGAGGTAGTTTGTATATTGCAGATGCTATAATCGCATTAAGTATTCTGTTTGTTGCAATGTTAATGTTAAATACATTAATTTCAATTCCTAATCCAACTTATTCTGATAATGCTCATGACTCTAAAAATGCTCAGGATATAATGGAAATTTTGAGTGGAAAAGTTGATTTTAATGATAAGACCTTTTTATCAGAAATCACCGCTATTTTAAAGGACAATAAAAATTCAAAAAAATCCGTATTGGAAGTGTCTGAAATTTGTGGCAATAAATTTGATGAATTGAAAATTAAGAATTATCGTTTTATAGAAACTAATCATCTGAAATCTAAAGTTTTAGCAAGTTCGGGTGATTTTTCAAAAGCAGAAAATCTTTCAGTTGCTACAAGAAACTATGGTGATTATTCATATACTCTTTATGTATGGTAATCGTTTAATTGTATGTAATAGACCAGTATTATACGTGTTTGTGGTGAATATACTAGCCTTTACATACCAAATATGCATCACCCTAGCAGAGAATTGGGTTTGTGGTGGTGATTCTCCACCAGTAATAATGCATATTTAAAATTATAATTATTCATTATTTAATAAGTTTTCTATTATTTATCCAATATAAAGTTAAATTTTTTTATCTAAATGATGCAAGAATACCACGACATCTTCAAGGTCGTGGATGAATTGCAAGTTGGGTTATACCTTTGTGAATTGTTATTTATTGGGTTTCATTTGCCATGATAATTGATTTTAATATTTTTTTGTATGGGTATTTATAATTCAGTGTACTTTCAGTTTTTTTTGGGGCATTTATTTTTGTATTTTTTTTGATATGTATCACTTTTACAATGGAAAATTTGTAGTTTCATTTGTATTTCACGGGTGTTTATTTAATGTTTCTTGTTGTTTTTTAAACGTAGTTGATTTTTGTGGGCGATATTACTTTTCAAATGCTCTCTGGGTATCTTTATATATTAATGGAGCATAAATTGTACTATTATGTGAAGATGGGTTAATAGTGTGGTGTTTTATGTTATGGTGGATGTTAAAAAGGGAATGAAGGTTAAGATTTATCCTACTCAGGAGCAGAAGGATTGTTTTCATAGGAATTTTGGTTGCTGTCGCAAGGCTCATAATGTCGTTCTTGACAAATACAATAAAATGCACAGTAACGTTTCCAACCTAAGACCCACATTTACGTTCTTAAATAAACTACTAAATGAAGCCAAGAGGGAATTTCCTTATTTGGAGGATGTAGAATCAACAAGTCTCCAACAGGAAATAAGAGACTTGCCCACATCATTCGATAATTTCTTTAAAAATCCATCACACTTCAATAAACCCCATTTTCACAAAAAGAAAACAGTTAAACTATCATTCAGACAAACAATAAGACAAGACATTAGAATCATCCAAAAAAATAAAATGATTCTGAGAAAATATGGCAAAGTAAAATTCCACACAAGCCAAGAATACTTCCAAATACTAAACGACAAAAATACAAAATTTAACAATGTAACAATCTCCTTTGATGGAATAGACTACTTTGCAACATTCAACATTGATTTCACTGAAGAAGAATGGGAACTAACAGGTAAAAATGTAGGTTGTGATATTAATTCATATGTAAACGGCTGGCTGGTCACAAGCGATGAGGAAAAGGAATACTTTGACATTGACCATGAAAACCAAATGGTCAAATTAATCAACCGGATAATGGCCAAATGCACAAATGGAAGCAAAAAATGGAAAAAACAGAAAATCAGACTATTAAAATGGTATCATCAACGATCCAATAAACTTGACGACTATATAGAGAAACTTTCAACAGAAATGGTCAAAAAATATGATGCCATAGTATTTGAGAAAAATTACTCAAAAATTAAAATATTGATTGGTGGCGAGCAAAACTTGGTGTTTCCACTCACAAAATTCATAACTAAACTACAAGACAAATTTGCTAGGCACAAACCTCAAGCAGAAGGCGTAGTATTTGTAGATGCAAAATATACCAGTAAAAAATGTCATTTTTGCGGAAACATCAACCATGAATTAGATGTGAAAACTCGAAAATGGAAATGTCCAAACTGCGGTAAAATACTAGACCGTGACATTAACGCCGCCATTAATATTTTGAACCGGTGGGACTACGGGGATAGCCTAGAAAACGCCAAATAAACAAGTGGCACAAAAAAACAAATCTAGGAATCCTCGACTTCTACAAAGTCGAGGTAGTTCAATTTGTTAGAAAGTAAACATAATTCTAATTTGGATGTTTTGAGAAAGCATGGATTTGGATAGTTAATCATGAATTAAATCCTTTCCAGGATTGGCTGGTTTGCATCCTAAACGGTTTTGAAATTTATTTTGATAATTATTTGAAATAATTTTCTAATAGTGTAATAATGTCCGGCTTATTGGGTCGGGTATGTTTTTCACAAAAGGATTACTTATCAAAATTTAAATAAAATAATTATTTTAATAATAATTGCATCATTTTAAAAAAATATTATATACTATGAAAAACTTATATTATAATGATACTTATTTTGTCCTGCCCCGGTGGTGTAGTTTGGATAACACATGGGACTGCGGATCCCATTCCCCGGGTTCAAATCCCGGCCGGGGCATTTATTTTTCTGTGATACTATGTTAAATGCTAATACTTATGTTACGAGTCAAGAAGGTATTGGTGGATCTATTAGAAACCAATATGAAGATTTTTATGTTGAAGAAATTCCTGAGTTAATTCCAACAGGTGAAGGCCCAAACGTATGGGTTTGGATTGAAAAAATTGGAAGAACAACTCTTGATGTTGTTTTAGATATCGCTCGTGATTTACATATTGACAGAAAAAGAATGGGTTTTGCAGGAATGAAGGATAAAAAGGCCCTTACTCGTCAATGGATTTGTATTGCAAACATGGATTCAGAAGAACAGTTCAGACAAGTTGAAAACCTGGATATTTACAAAACTGATTTTTTAAAGATTACTCGTGGACGTAAAAAACTTAGAATGGGTCAGCTTAAAGGAAATAAATTCAGAATTCTCATTCGTGATTTGGATGACATTGAAAAAAGTGCAGATATTGCAAATGATGTTTTAAAGGAATTGGAAGTTACTGGTGTTCCTAATTATTTCGGTTGGCAGCGTTTCGGCAGGCCAAGGACCAACACTCATCTTGTAGGTGAGGCATTAATTCATAATGATTTGGCTGAAGCGGTTAGAATATATGTTGGAAATCCTTCAGAAGATGAAAGCCTGGAAAATCAGAAGGCAAGACAGGCTTATGATGACGGTGATTTGGAAAAATCTTTGGAATTGATGGGTAAAGGAATGCGTTATGAAAAAATGATCGTCCGTCAGTTGATTAAAGATTCCAAAAAAGGAGAATTGGATGATAAGGCATATATGAATGCTATTCATGCACTTCCAAAACCATTACAAAGAATGTTTGTCCATGCTTATCAATCTTACTTGTTTAATGATGTTGTAAGCCGTCGTGTTGAAATGGGAATCAATAAATACATTGAAGGAGACATCATTATTGATAATGATGAAAATATTGTTCGTGATAAGACTTCTGATGAATATCAGGAAATGATTGATAATTTTGAAGTTAATCCGACAGTTCCATTGTTTGGTACAAAAGTTCCTTTTGCCGGTGGTGAAGTTGGTGAAATGGAAAAATCAGTTCTTGAAAGTTATGGTCTTGAAAAAAGTGATTTTGAAGTTCCGAAAATGCCTAGATTAGGAAGCCATGGTCTTAGACGTGCTCTTCGTTTTCAAGTTTGGGATGCATCTGCCAAGGCAACTGACGAAGGTGTCCTGGCTGAATTTTCAATCAATAAAGGTTCATATGCAACAGCAGTTTTACGTGAAGTAATGAAAAAGGATGTTGTTTAATTTTATTTTTTACTTATTTTTTAAATACTACTTTTAACATATTATTTCATAATGATAGAATGTAGAAATATTGCAAAAGGAAAAGGAAAAGGAGAATTGATTGTCAGTTCTGAACCAATTAGTTTTCTTGGTGGGGTAAACCCTGAAAATGGTGAAGTCATAGACCCTAATCATGAATTAAAAGGTCAAATAATTAAGGATAAGGTTTTATTCATTCCTGGAGGAAAAGGTTCTACAGTGGGTTCTTATGTAATCTTTCAAATGATGAAAAATAATACTGCTCCAAAGGCAATAATCTGTCTTAATGCAGAACCTATTATTGCTACTGGTGCAATAATGTCTGATATTCCAATGGTTGATTCACCTGCTGATACTAAAGAATTGGTTAATGGTACTTTCGTTGAAGTAGACGGGGATAATGGAACCATTGAGATTTTATAGTGATTTAAATGCAAACCCTAATTGAAAATGTAAATATTATTAATCCTGATGATGAGTTTAAAGACAATCAGAATATTTTAATTGAGGGAAAATATATCAAGGAAATTTCTTCATCTAAAATTAATACTCGAGAAAATGTTAAAATCATTGATGGTGAAAGTAAGTATGTTTTACCGGGATTCATTGATTGTCACACACATATTTTAGCTAAAGGCTTTCACAAAGAAGAAAATATGGCAAATCCTTTAGCGATTCATTTTTATAATGCTGTTCCTCATGGAAAACAGACAATTAACGCTGGAGTTACTACAATTAGGGATTGTGGATCTGCTGATTTTGGAGTAAAGCTTGCTCAACAAAGGGGATTATTCACTGCACCCAAACTGGAAATCTGTGTTACTCCTCTGGTCATGACTGGAGGCCATTTTGACTTGATGCTTCCTTCAGGATTTGATATGGAAATAATATATCCGGGATTTCCTAAGGGAAGATGTGATGGTCCAGCAGAAGTTTTAAAGAAAACTCGTGAGGTTAAAAGGGCAGGTGCAGACTTTATAAAAGTGATGTGCAGTGGTGGTGTTTTAACCACAAACACTTCACCTGAATTTTCACAATTTAATTTGGAAGAGTTAAAAACTATTGTTGGGGAAGCAAAAAATACTAATTCCAAAGTTTCTGCTCATTGCCATAGTTTGGAAGGAATCAATAAATGTATTGATGCAGGATTTTCTTCAATCGAGCATGGAACTTTCATTGATGCTTCAACATCTAAAAAAATGGCTGAAAATAATGTTACATTAGTTCCAACATTGTTAGTTCATCAATACCTGTATGAAAATGGTTTTCCTAAATGGGATAATTATGCTGATGAGAAATTGGCTAAATTAAAGGAAATAATTAAAGTTCACAAGGAAAACATTAAATTTGCTTATGATGAAGGAGTTAATATCGTAATGGGAACTGATAGTGGAGTTATTCCTCATGGCCATAATCTAAAAGAGTTAATTAATTTGGTTGATTTGGGAATGAAACCAAAAGAGGCTATTGCTTCAGCCACTACAAAGGCTGCAGAATTTTTAGGAAGAGATGACATTGGATCTATTTATGAAGGCAAATGTGCAGATATGATTTTTGTTGAAAGAAATCCGATAATTGATATTGAATTATTAACTGATCCAAATAATATCACGGGAGTTATTCAAGATGGTAAAGAAGTTAAAAATAGATGTGGAGTTATGTAGTGGATGCAAGCTATGTAAGTCTGTATGTATAAGAGATAATATTGAAATTGATGAAACAGCTTATGAATTGGAAAGCAACTGTTTTGACTGTGGGCATTGTATGGCAGTTTGTCCTGAAGGTGCTATTACTCTGGTCAAATATGAAAATCAAATGGATATGGTCGAAGAATATAACGCACGCCAAATTCCTGTTAGTTATGATGATTTACTTCAATTTTTAAAGCAAAGAAGATCTATTCGCTGGTTTAAAAATAAAAAAGTGGATAAAGATACTTTTGATAAATTATTTAAGGGAGCTTATTATTCTCCTTCAGCTCAAAACCAGCAGGATGTCGAATTTGTTGTTTTGGATGAAAAACTGGACGAGTTTATGGACTTGGTATATGATATAATCAAAGTTCAGGAAGATGAATTTTTCAGAATTAAGGAATTCGGTGATTATTTAAAGGATAAATCATCTAAAGAATTTCATCCATTACTTTGGGAAGGTACTCAGCTTATTTTAACATTTTCAACAGATAAAACTAGTGCAGTAATCGCAAATACTCGTTTGGAATTGTTGGCATACTCTTTGGGATTAGGTGGCTTTTATTCACTGTTTATTTTAAAAGCTGATGAAATCGACCATGATAAACTAATGGAATTTTTCCCAGATATAAATAAGGATAAGCATATGTACTCCTCTTTTATAATCGGATATCCTAAAAAAAGATTTAGGCGTACTGTGCCTCATGATGAAATTAACATAACTTTCATGTAAATTTTGTCATACCTAAACTTTATTAATTATTTTTTTATATATTATAATCAATATTGTGGTTGTGATATTATGGCAAAGCTAAAAGACATGGATGTTCCAATTGAAGGTATGCATTGTGCTTCCTGTGTTTTAAGTGTTAATAAAACATTTGAATGTGAAGAAGGTGTGGAAGCAGTTGATGCAGATTTGGCTTCAAATAAACTCCATATTACAGTCAATCCTAAAAAGATGACATATGATGAAATGGATTCAATAGTTAAAAATTTAGGCTTTGAATTGCATTGTGATGAAGTTACATTGAGAATCGATGGAATGCATTGTGCCTCTTGTACAATGAATGTAGAAAATTTTTTAATTCGTTTGGATGGTATCTTTGACGTTAAAGCTGATTTGACTTCTGGAACCGCTCGCATAAGATATGACAAGTCAAAAGTCACAATTGATGATATGGAAGCCGTCATCAATAATTTGGGTTTTGAACTTTTAGGAATTGACGGTCAAACAGAAATCGATGAGGAAGAGTTATATCAGCAGGATTTAAAAAGTAAAAGAAACCGTATTATTGTCGGTTTGTTCTTTTCAGCTATTCTGATGATTTTAATGTATAGTATGTGGGATCCATTAATGGGATTAACTCACCAGATACATGAGTCTACAGGAATAGATATCTCTTCAATGGGGCTCCTTTCATTGCTCATAAGTATTTTCCCATTTTTATATGTTTCACTTCCAATTTTAAAAGCAGGAATCAACGGATTAATGCATAAGAACTTGAATATGGATGTAATGTATTCTATGGGTATTATTGTCGCTTATGGATCAAGTATTTTAGGAACTTTTGGTATTGTTTTAGACCATACTTTCATGTTTTATGAATCTGCAGTAATGCTTCCTTCATTTTTAATGATTGGAAGATATTTGGAAGCAAAAGCTAAAAAGAAAACATCTGATTCAATTCGTGAATTGATTGGACTTCAGCCAACAGTTGCCACATTGGTTGAGCTTGATGAAAATAATGAAATATTATCACAAAAAGAAGTGCAGATTGCTGAAATCAATTTGGAAGATAAGCTTTTAGTAAAACCTGGTGATAAGATACCTGTTGATGGTAAGGTCATCGGAGGAGAGTCTTATGTTGATGAATCCATGATTAATGGTGAACCTATTCCAAAAGTTAAAAAAGACGGGGAAGAAGTTTTTGCAGGTACCATTAACCAGGATGGAGTTTTAATTATCAGTGCTTTAAAAATCGGTTCAGAAACTGTTCTCTCTAATATTATCCGTTTAGTTGAAAAGGCACAATCTTCAAGACCACCAGTCCAGAAATTCGCAAATACTATTGTCTCTTACTTCATACCAGTTATTTTAACAATTGCAATTATTGTGTTCTGCATATGGTACTTTGTTTTAGGAGCAACATTGCTCTTTTCATTGACTTGTCTGATATCCATTTTGGTTGTCGCTTGTCCTTGTGCTTTAGGTTTGGCTACTCCAACTGCAGTTACTGTGGGCGTTGGAAGGGCAGCTGAGTTTGGTATTCTGATTAAAAATGGAGATACTTTGGAAAATGCAGGCCAAATCGATGTTGCTGCATTTGATAAGACTGGTACAATCACTGAAGGTAAACCTGAGGTGGATGATGTAATCGCTTATGGCATTTCTGAAGAGGAACTGATAACTCTTGCAGCATCCGTTGAACAAAATTCCAACCATCCTATTGCAAAAGCTATTGTAAGAAAAGCTGAAGGTTTGGAATTGTTGAATACAGTTGATTTTGAAAATGTGACTGGTAAGGGTATTAAAGCAGTCATTGACGGCAGGACGGTTTTGGCCGGAAACAAATCTTTGATGGAAAGCAATGATGTTGAAATATCTGATGATATATTGGACACTTTCAATAATCTGGAAAATCAAAGCAAAACAATAATTCTTTTAGCAGTCGATGAGCATGTCCGTGGAATTTTAAGTCTTTCTGATAAAGTCAAACAAAATTCTAAAAGAACCATTGAAGAATTGCATAAGATGGGTGTCGAAACATACATGTTAACAGGTGACAATGAAAGTACAGCACTATCAGTTGCAGAGGAAGTTGGAATTGATAATGTAAAAGCAGGAATACTTCCTGAAAACAAGTTGGATATCGTTAAGGATATTCAATCAAATGGTTCTAAAAAGGTATTGTTCACGGGTGATGGTATCAATGATGCTCCTGCATTAACACAGGCCGATATTGGTGTTGCAATGGGTAACGGAACAGACATTGCAATGGAAAGTGGTGATGTTGTAGTGATGGAGGGCGATTTGGAAAATGTTGTTGCTGCAGTGCAATTCTCCAAAAAGGTCATGAGAAGAATAAAGGAAAATATATTCTGGGCATTCGCATACAATTCAATATTAATTCCTGTCGCTGCCGGAGTATTATATCCTAACTTTGGAATCATGTTCAAACCTGAACTGGCTGGTTTGGCAATGGCTTTAAGTTCTGTGACAGTTATTTCTCTTTCACTATTGCTTAAACGTTACGTGCCACCTATAAAAAAAGCAAAAAATTAATTGATTTAATTATCAATTAATCTTTTTTTAATCTTCGTATTGGAAACATCTGCTTTCCTTTTTAGAGTAACAGTTGTTGCAACCTTTACATCGGGATGTTCCTTCACCATTTTCTTTCCATTCGGCTAAAAAATCAGCCTCTGCAACAAAAGGTTTGGAAAGTGACATAAACTCAACATTTGAAGAGTTTAATATGTTGTTCATTGTTTTCATGTCTCTTAAATTGCCTGCAAGAATAACGGGTATGTCAATTTCTTCAGCCAATTTATTTGCATAGTCTAAAAATACATGCTTTTCGGCAGCATCATATTTCATTGAAATGGTTCTTCCTGTAATTTGGATGCTGTCCGCACCATTTTCCGCCAATAATTTGGCCATTTTCATACTTTCTTCTTGTGTTAAACCCCCGTTTCTCACATCTTCAATGTTTATTCTGCAGCTGACATGAAATCCAATGCTTTTTTTAATTAATTGGATTATTTCAAGAACAATTCTTAATCTGTTTAAAGTATTTCCACCGTATTTGTCTTCTCTTTGGTTGAAATATGGGTTGGTGAACCTTGATAAATAAAAATTGTTTCCCATATTTATTTGAATGCCGTCAAATCCAGCAAATGAAAACTTTTTGGCAACCATGATAACTTCCGCCTGAAGTTTTCTTATTCCTTCAATAGTAAGGTCATTAGGTTCCGCCTTTTGATTATCTCCATCATCAAAGTAAAAGAATGCTAATTGACCTAAAATAGGTACATCGTGGTTATGGCAGATATCGGTTATTTGTTTATAATCTTTAATAAATCCTCTGTAGTTGATATTTGTTGAATATTCATAGAAACGGTCTTTTGGATCAAATGCAAACATTTCAGATAAGATTAAACCAACACCGCTTTTTGCCATTTTTTCATATCTGTCAAAGACTTCTTCGGATAAAAATCCTCCATCTTCAGTTTGTCTTTCCCAGGCTCCTGTTCTAATAATTCTGCTGTTAAGATTAAATTCTCCAAATTTGCATTTATCAAAAATATCCTTCATATAACTCTCTCCTAATATAAGTTTGAAATTAAAAAAATAAAAAGTATTAAGTTAGTTTAAACTACCTTAATTATTCTAATTCAACTTTTAATTTTCCAAGTTTTGGTGCAAGGAAATTATAAGATAAAGCAATTAACATTGCTGCTATAAAAGCACAAACAAATCCAATTAACACATCAACTAATGCATTAAATATTGGAACACTGCTAATCACCAATATTGCTGCTATGATAATGTTTAAAATAAGACTAATTGCACCTATAGCTATTGCAAAGTTTAATGGAGTAATTGAATCAAGTTGTGTTAAATTATTTTTTTCACTGAGTTTTACAAGTATTTCCCGATTGCTACTTGCTAAAATGTTGTAGATGTAGACTCCAAGTAATGTAAATACTGATACTATGATTACAGATCCTAAAATTCCTACTGCAATTGTCATTGGATTGGAAATTAGCATCATTGTCTGATACATTACTGTTGCAATTCCTGTTTGTGCGGAATACATAAGCAGTGTCATGAATGAACTTAAAATTAATGGGAGTATTAAGGAAGTTGCCAAGTACATGACAAGTATCATTATTAAAGTTATAAATCCAACAAGCAATCCTGTTTCCTTAGCTGAAATGCTTTTAATTGAATCTTCTTCAATATCAAATTTAATGAATCCCAATCTTTTTGATAGTACATTATAAAGATATCCAGTTGAAAAGTTTACGAAAATGTTGCTTATCATGGTTCCAAAGACTATTGTTGGAAAGATATAAATCATTACTCCAAAACTGTTTGGAACAGAAACAGCAAATAATCCTACAATTATTATAGCTATTACTATGGATATTAATGTTGCAACGCCCGTTGATATTATTGTATAAGAAGACAAATCAATGGATTTTAATTCTTTTATTGCCATTTTATCACTTAAAACCAATTTTTAGAGTCTTCCAATAATTCATCAATGATTATTTCAATTGATCCTGTATATGTGTGCGGATCCATTATTTTTTCAACATCTGCTTCAGTCAGGTATTTTTGAACTTCTTCGTCTTCTAAAATGAGTTCTCCAAGTAATAATTTTTCTTTGTTAGCTTTAATGGCATTTTTTCTTACAATTCCGTATGCGGTTTGTTTACCCATTCCTGCTCTTGTAAGTTCGGCCATTAATCTTTCAGCCATGATTAATCCGTTAGTGAAGTTCAAGTTTCTTTCAATATTCTCGTCATAGAATACTAAATTGTTCATTAATTTGATTGTTAAGTTTAAGATGTAATCAGTTAAGATACAGCTTTCCGGAAACATTATTCTTTCACAGGATGAGTTGGTTAAGTCTCTTTCATGCCATAACGGGTTGTTGTCGAGAGCTGCATTGACAAATGATTTTACTATTCTTGCAACACCACATATTCTTTCAGCGGTAATCGGATTCATTTTATGTGGCATAGTACTGCTTCCGACCTGTTTTTCAGGATCAAAATATTCTCCAACTTCCATTATTTCAGTTCTTTGCAGGCTTCTGATTTCTAAAGCAATTTTATCTAAAGTTGAAGCGATGTTAGCTAATGTTGATATGAATTCAACATGATTGTCTCTTTGAACAACTTGGTTTGTAATTTTAGCAGCTGGCAAGTCCAAGATACGTGCAACAGTTTTATGGATTTTCCAACCGTCAGTTCCTAATGCTGCTGTTGTTCCTACTGCTCCATCCATCATTGCAACACATACATTAGCTCTTGCATGTTCCAATCTTTCATATTGTCTGTGAAGTTCATCGGCCCAGAGTGCGAATTTCATTCCGTATGTTGTTGGAAGTGCATGTTGACCATGAGTACGTCCGATACAGACTTTCATTTTATTTTCTTCAGCTAAATCAAGCATTATTTTAGTTAATTTTTCTACTTTTTCTTCTAAAACATCTATTGAGTCACGGATAAGCAATGAATTTGAGCTGTCTACGATATCATTTGAAGTTGCTCCAAAGTGAACATATTCTCCTGCTCCATTTTCACAAACTTCAGTAATTCCTTTGGATAATGCTGCAATGTCGTGATTAGTTTCAGCTTCAATTGCTTTAACTCTGTCTAATTTAACATATTTGGTGTTGGCTTTACTTGCAATTTCATCAGCAACTTCTTTTGGAATTATTCCTAATTCTCCTTCTGCCTGTGCAAGTGCGGATTCAATGTCCAACATTCTTTGTAACTTGTTTTCTTCTTCCCAGATTTTTTTCATTTCGGGAGTACCATACCTAAATTCAATTGGGTGTATAGCCATTTTTTATCATCTCATTTAATTTATAAATATTATATATATTTTTCATTGTATATTATTAAAGTTTGACATTGAATTTTTTTTAATCAACAATCTTTTTTAGTATTATCATCATTGTTATGGGTAATAACATTTATATATAAAATTAAAAATATATTTGAATAATAATAATTTTTTAATATATGTATGGGTGATTATTTGGAAACGAAAATAAGGGAATTTCGCCAAAAGAAAGGTTTAACTCAGCAAGAATTGGCTGATGCCGTGGGAGTCACTCGTCAAACTATAAATGCTTTAGAAAATGCTAGATACAACCCTTCTTTGTTATTGGCTTATAATATTACAAAAGTCTTGGACCAGGAAAGTATTGAGGATGTTTTTATCATTGATGGAGGTAATTAAATGATATTGGATATTTATAAAGATTCTTTCGAATTTTCTTCAAGAAAAGTCATGAATCTTATAATATTGGGAGTATTATCTTTATTTAATATTTTAATTATTCCATTGGTATTTTTCTATGGATATAACTATAGGGTTGTTAAGTTATCTACTCAAGGCATGATTAACGGTGATGATGTACCTCCAGATTTTGACGATTTTAAGAGGATGTTTATAGAGGGTTTAAAGTATATCGTTGTTGAATTTGTATATCTTATTATTCCTTTGATAATTTTGGTTGCTTCTGTGTTCTATAGAAGTGCTATTTTATTATTCATCGCATTGCTATTGATGGTAATTTTGCAGTTATTTGCTCTTTTAGCAATACCTCATATGGCGGCTAATGATGATTCATTGAAGTCTGCTTTCGCATTATCAGAAATAAATGGTATTATGGCATCTATAGGTTATGGAAGATATATCTTAACATATATTGGTATTGTATTGATTTATATTGTTATTTTAATGATTGTAACTATCGTACTTTCAATTATTTTTGGCTTATTGGGTATTGCAACCAGTTTCATTTCTTTGAATGGTGTCGGGGCTGTTAACTTAATTGGAACAATCATATTTAATTTTGTGCTCTTCTTTTTAGTCACACCCTATTTGACGATGTTTCGAAATCGTTGCATTGGATTGATATATAACTTGGGAAGTTAATTTTTTTAACTTCATCTTATTATTTTTTATATTAATATATTCATATCAGATATTATGTCTTCTTTAAGTGATGGTATTGGAAAAATATCTATTTTGGAAATATTGATTATATTGCTTGCATTAATTGGTGTAACAATTCTTTTTGATATTTTTGAATTTTCCATTGGTGAAGACTGGGTGTATGTTGTAATTATACTGTATTTTATCTATAGGTTGCGAATTTTCGGCAGCGGTTTTAAGAATGATTTGAGAAATATATTTTCTAAAATTTCTCCTAAGTCTCTTTTAATAATAGTTATTGTTAATGTTTTCTTTTCTTATGGAATGTTATACTTATCAAATTTTGCTTTAGCTTATATTCCGGGATTTAGAGATTTATTGTTCACTCCATTATTTTCAATCATGGCGTTTGGTTCTTTTGGATTTATTGGGGGTTTGATTTCAACAATTTTCATTTCTCCGATTTGTGAGGAATTGTTGTTTAGAGGAGTATTTTTAAATAGACTTAAGATTATTGTTCCAACATCATTTGCAATTATAATAACATCTATCCTTTTTGGTGCACTCCATAGTTATGGAAGCATTATTTCCGCATTTATATTTGGGATTTGCATGTGTATAATCTATTTAAAGACAAGAAATATATTAACATGCATTTTGGCACATTTTCTAAATAACCTATTGGCTGAATTTTTAGTTCATATTGATACGGGAAATTTAATCTTTACTAATGATATTTTTATAGTTGTATTTTCAGTTTTAGCTGTTTTATCGCTATATTTAATTATTGTTTCAATACGTCAGGAATGGAAGTATATTACTAAAGTTTAGGGGATTTTTATGAATATAAAAAGAATAGGAATAGTTTTAATTTTCATTGGTATTTTTTTATCAGTATATTTTGTTAATGATAGAACATATTTGGTTCCGGCACTAACAATTACAATTTTAGGGTTTTTCATTACGTTGGTAGGATTTTTAGATGATGTGAAAAAAAGAAAAGAAATTAACGATCAGTTGGATAATGATGTAGTTTCTATAATTCAGCCGTTGGTCACAAAATATTCTAATTTAAATAAGGAATATAAATCATCTTTGAGTGAAGAGGAATATGCTCAAAAGAGATTAGAAGTTAATAAAAATTTAGAAAAGGAACTTCGAGAAAAAATTCCTTATTTGGATTCACGTGAAATTAAAAAAATCGTAATTGAATTCAGTCGTGAACAGGATAAAATGAATTGATTTCATCGTTTTTTGGAAGTTTTTATAAATTGATTTTTGGATAGGTTAATAATTAACTTATTCTATTATAAATTATTCTTTTTTTCCTTTTGGAGCATTTGTCACATTTTTTAATTTATATAAGTTTAATTTCACTGTTTGTGTTAGATTATTGAAAATTATTTTTAGATAGCGTCTGTTGTTAATAGTTTGGATTTGTGTATTCATCATTTGTTGTTTTAATCTAAATTTTTATTTGTTTATTATTTTTTTATTTTTTCTAAGTCTGTTTTTAGTCTTTTTGATATTTCTTCGGGTGTCATTCCTGATTCGTAAAGTTTGTGTATTATTTCTTCTTTTTCTTCTTTTTTCCCTTCTTTTCTGCCTTTTTCTATTCCTTTTTGTTCTTTTCTTTTTCCATATTCGTAAATCGCACTCATTTTTTCACCTCTTGTATTGATGATGGTGTTTGTTGTTTGGATTTTTTTGTGATTGGGTAATTATTGTTTGGTTGTGGTGATGGAAATTTTGTTTGGTATCGTGTTTGTATTTATCATTTGTGTTAATCTAATTTTTTATTTGTTTATTATTTTTTTATTTTTTCTAAGTCTGTTTTTAGTCTTTTTGATATTTCTTCGGGTGTCATTCCTGATTCGTAAAGTTTGTGTATTATTTCTTCTTTTTCTTCTTTTTTCCCTTCTTTTATTCCTTCTTTTATTCCTTCTTTCATTCCTTCTTTTATTCCTTCTTTTCTGCCTTTTTCTATTCCTTTTTGTTCTTTTCTTTCACCATATTCGTAAATCGCACTCATTTTTTCACCTAAAACATCAATTAGTAAATTTCTTAATTCAGAATCTTTTACAAACTTATCGACTAATAACCATGTAATTCCAAAAGATAGTTTATTGCCTGGGGGATTGGTTTTATTTAATTCTATTAGTAAATCTACTACTCGTTTTATTTTTTCTGATATATTATTATTTTTCTTTTTGTCCATTAATGGTGCAAGAGATAAGTAAATATTATCTTTTGAAGTTATTTTCATGTTATTTTCTAATTTTTCTTCAACATATTTAATTATTTTCTCACCATCGTATTTTTCAAAACCCATAACATTATATCTGAATGTATTCAGTCTATTTACTCTATAACTGATTTGTTTGGAATTTTCTGCAGTACTAATTACTTCTATGTTTACTTCTTTGTCATTTTCCTTTTTTTGGTCTGTTATTGCTACATAAGTATGTGCTCTTCTTGAAAACTTATCGTTTACTTCTGTACTTTGAAATTCAATAATTAGATTTTCGTCATCTAATTCAATAATCAAATCTGGTTTGTATGTTGTTGGGTCTAATAATCTTAATTCTTTTGTCCAAATATTAGCACTTTCAGATTCTTTTTCAAGTATTTCTAGAAGTATTTGAATGTCTTCTTCGCTCACATTTTTGAATAACATATCTTCTTGAAATTCTGTCATTGTTATTCTCCAAGAATTTTATTACTTCTTATTTTATTTTAAGTATTTAAATTCTTTATTTTTTAAATTAATTCGTATTATTTTAAATAAAATGGTTTTTTGATGTCAATTTTTATATTTTGGGCTAATTTTTATTTGTCAGAACAATTTTTATCCCTTAGAACAATATTGTACAAAAAGATACTACAAGGTTTTAAATAGTACATTATTATAATAATTATATACAAAAAGAATTTTGGTGATAATAATGTTTTCCCCAAGTTTTGATGAAGTAAAAAAAATTGCTAAAAATGAAGAATATAAAAGAATTCCTATAGTTTATGAGTTATTTTCTGATGTCGCTACACCGATTGAGGTGTTGAGAATCTTAAAAAACATAAGCAAACATTGTTATATGTTGGAAAGTATTGAGGATTCTGAAAATTGGGGAAGATACAGTTTTTTGGGTTTTGATCCTTTATTGGAATTTACATGTCAAAATGGTGTTGTCCAAATCAAAGGGGATTCAAAATTCAAGGGATTAAATGATGATTTGGTTGAAATCAAAACGAATAATCCTAGTGATGTCATAAGGAACCTGATTAATCAGAATAAATCTCCTAAAATAAAAAATTTGCCTCCATTCACGGGGGGTTTTGTGGGATATTTTGCTTATGACTATATTAAATATGCAGAGCCGTCTCTAAAGTTGGATGCAGAAAATCAGGATCAGTTTAAAGATATTGACATCATGCTTTTTGATAAGGTCATTGCATTTGATAATTTTCGTCAAAAAATCATCATCATAGTTAATATGAAGACGGATGATTTAAAAAGCAATTACGAAAAGGCATGTGATGAGTTAAAAGAAATTGCTGAATTAATTAAAAATGGTAAAAAAGCAGAAATTGAACCTCTCAAGTTAAAATCTGATTTTAAAAATGTATTTTCTCGCGAAAAATTTTGTGAAATGATTATAAAAGCAAAACATTATATTAAGGAAGGAGATATCTTTCAGGTTGTATTATCCAATAGGATTGAAGCGGATATTGAGGGTAGCCTATTTGATACATATAGGGTTTTAAGAACTACAAACCCGTCCCCATACATGTTTTATTTTTCAAGTGATGATATTGAAATAGCTGGTGCATCCCCCGAAACTCTTGTAAAGGTCAATGATGATAAATTATATACTTTTCCTCTTGCAGGAACCAGACCTCGTGGCATGACGCCTCAAAAAGACTTGCAATTAGAAGAGGAACTTTTAAGTGATGAAAAGGAATTGGCTGAACATAATATGCTTGTTGATTTGGGGCGTAATGACATTGGAAGAATTGCAAAAATCGGTTCTGTATCTGTTGATAAGTATATGTCGGTAGAAAGGTTTTCTCATGTAATGCATATTGGTTCAACTGTAACTGGAACTTTAAAGGATGATTTGGATTGTCTGGTTGCTCTTGATTCAATTCTGCCCGCAGGAACATTATCTGGTGCTCCGAAAATCAGAGCTTGTGAAATTATCAATGAACTTGAAAATAACAAAAGAGGAATATATGGTGGAGCTATTGGATATGTTGATTTGAGTGGAAATTTGGACACATGTATTTCCATTAGAATAGCTTTTAAACGAAACAATAAGGTATTTATTCGTTCTGGCGCAGGTATTGTTGCTGATAGTGTCCCTGACAATGAATTTGATGAATGCATGAATAAGGCAGCGGCAGTAATAAATGCTTTAAAAATGGCTGATGGGGGATTAGAATGATTCTTTTGATAGATAATTATGACAGTTTTGCATACAATTTGTATCAATTAATAGGCGAGATAAATCCGGACATTGAAGTTTCAAGAAATGATAAGATTTCTTTAAAGGAGATTAAAAATCTCAATCCTGAAGCTATTGTTTTATCTCCGGGTCCGGGCAAACCTGAAAATGCAGGAATCTGCATTGATTTAGTTCGTGAATTTAAGGGAAAAATTCCAATTTTGGGAGTTTGTTTAGGTCATCAGTCAATTTGTGCTGCATTCGGAGGTGAAATTTCTTATGCCAGCAGGCTGATGCATGGAAAATCTTCTAAAATATCATTAAATGATGATTTGATTTTTAATGGTTTGGACAATGAAATTTATGTTGGCCGTTATCACTCTTTAAGTCTGGTCGAATCAAGTTTGCCCGATGAATTGGAAGTACTGTCAAAAGCCTGTGATGATGGTGAGATAATGGCTGTAAAGCATAAGAATTATAATATTTATGGACTTCAGTTCCATCCGGAATCCATTTTGACTCCGGACGGTTTAGCTATGATTAAAAATTTTTTGGAGGCGATTTAATGATTAGGGAAGCAATTTTAAAAGTATCACGAAAAGAAGACTTAACTTATGATGAAGCTTATACCACAATGGATGAAATTATGGGTGGTGAAGCAAGTGAAATTCAAATGAGCTCATATTTAACCGCAATGTCGATGAAAGGTGAAACAATTGATGAGATTACGGCATCTGCTGAAGCAATGAGGAATCATTGTGTAAGGCTATTGAATGATGTTGAAGCATTGGAAATTGTTGGCACTGGTGGTGACGGATCAAACACTTTCAATATTTCAACCACATCTTCAATTGTAATATCTGCTGCAGGTGTACCTGTATCAAAGCATGGAAACCGTTCTGCATCAAGCAAATGTGGTGCTGCAGATGTTTTGGAGGAATTGGGTGTTAACATTAACATTCCTCCTGAAAAAAGTGTGGAATGTTTAAAAAAGCATAATATCTGCTTTTTGTTTGCTCAAAATTATCATATTGCAATGAAATACGTCGCAGGTGTTAGAAAGGAGCTTGGAATAAGAACAATTTTTAATATTTTGGGGCCATTGACTAATCCTGCCGGTGCAACTATGCAGGTTTTAGGGGTTTATGATAAAGAATTAGTAGAACCTTTGGCAAAAGTATTAAATAACCTCGGTGTAAAATCAGCATTATCTGTTTATGGTGTCGACGGCATGGATGAAATATCAGCTAGTGATAAAACATGTGTCTGTGAAATTAAAGATGGTGAAACCAAATCATATGAAATCGATCCTATGGATTTTGGATTTGAAAAATGCAGGAAAGAGGATTTGGTTGGCGGTGACCCTAAGGAAAATGCTCAAATTACATTAGATATTCTTAAAGGTCAAAAAGGACCTAAAAGAAATGCTGTTGTTTTGAATTCTGCTGCAGGATTATATGTTGCAGGTGTTGTTGAATCAATAAAAGGTGGTGTGAAAATCGCCGAAGAAATTATTGATTCAGGTAAGGCATTAAAACAGCTTGAAAAATTTATTGAATTTACAAACAGTTGATTTTTATGTTGGATGAAATAGTCGAAAGAACAAAAGAACGTATTGAGCTTGAAAAATCTATTATTCCATTGGATGATTTGAAAAGAGAAGTTTCTTACTTGAAGATTGATGATGAGTTTCCTTTTAAAAAAACCCTTCAGTGTGATGATATATCTATCATTGCTGAAGTTAAAAGAGCTTCTCCTTCAAAAGGGCTAATCAGTGAGGATTTTGATTATCTGCAAATTGCTAGAGATTATGAGGATGCAGGCGCTTCAGCCATTTCTGTTTTAACTGAACCGTATTTTTTTAAGGGTGATGATGATTACTTAAAAGAAATTGCTCAAAATGTTAATATTCCAATTTTAAGAAAGGATTTTGTCATTGATGAGTATATGATTTATCAGGCCAAGTTTTTGGGAGCTTCTGCTGTTCTATTGATTGTGGCTATTTTGGATATAGTTGATTTGAAGAAATATTTGGATTTGGCTCATTCTTTAGGCCTGTCCGCTATTGTTGAAGTTCACGATTCAACAGAAATCATGAAAGCATTGAGTGTTGGTGCTGAAATTATCGGTGTCAATAACCGTGACTTGACAGATTTTAGTGTAGATATTGAAAACAGTATCAACTTACGTAGATGTGTTGGTGAAGATATTGTTTTTATTTCAGAAAGTGGTATCAAAACAAAAGAAGATGTTACCAGATTAAAAGAAAATAATGTTGATGCAGTTTTAATTGGTGAAACTTTAATGAAAAGTGATGATAAGAAGGCAATGATTTTGGAGTTGAAAAATGGCTAAAATCAAAATCTGTGGATTGAAAAGATTGGATGACATTGAAATCATAAATAAATACAAACCGGATTATGTGGGATTTGTTTTTGCAGATTCTAAAAGAAAGGTTTCGCATGATTTGGCTAGACAAATGAAAGAAAATTTGGATTCTTCAATTACTTCTGTCGGTGTATTCGTTGATGCGGATGCGGATGAAATAATCGGATTATATGATGGTGGAATAATAGACATTGCACAATTACATGGAAGTGAAAGTGAAGAATTTATAAAGTTATTAAAGCAAAAATCTAACTATCAACTGAAAATTATTAATGCAATTGAAATGTCTGGTGATAAAAATTTACTGGAGTATGATGAATCAATTGCGGATTATCTGTTGCTTGACAGTGGAAAAGGCAGTGGAAAAACCTTTGACTGGTGTTTAATAAGAAAAGATTTAAAAAAGGAATTCTTTTTAGCAGGGGGATTGAATGCAGATAACATTTCTCGAGCTATTGAAGAATTTGATCCATATGCTGTTGATTTAAGCAGCGGTGTAGAAACTAATGGTTATAAAGATGAATTAAAAATTAAGGAAGTCATGGAGGCAATAAATGACTAAAGGAAGATATGGGGAATATGGAGGTCAATATATATCAGAGACGTTAATGCATGAATTACTCCATTTGGAAGAACAATATAACTATTATATGAATAATCCTGATTTTATTGATGAATTGAATACATTATTAAAGGAATATGCTGGAAGACCATCTCTTTTGTATTATGCAAAAAGGATGACAGAAGATCTTGGCGGAGCAAAAATATATTTAAAAAGGGAGGATTTAAATCATACTGGAGCACACAAAATCAATAATGTTTTGGGTCAAGTTTTGCTTGCTAAGAAGATGGGCAAGACCAGAGTAATTGCAGAAACTGGTGCTGGCCAACATGGTGTGGCAACAGCAACTGCAGCAGCACTCTTGGATATGGAATGTGAAGTTTTCATGGGTGAAGTTGACACCAAAAGACAAGCTTTAAACGTTTATCGTATGGAACTGCTTGGTGCAAAGGTGCATTCTGTCAAATCTGGAACTAAAACCTTGAAGGATGCAGTTAACGATGCATTCCGGGATTGGATTGCTAATGTTGAAACAACAAATTATGTGATTGGTTCAACAATGGGGCCACATCCATTTCCTCAAATGGTTAGGGATTTTCAGGCAGTTATAAGTGAAGAGGCACGCAAGCAAATACTTGAAAAAGAAGGAAAACTGCCAACTGCAGTATTGGCCTGTGTTGGCGGAGGAAGTAATGCAATGGGTGCATTTTATAATTTCATTGATGATGAGAATGTTCAATTAATTGGATGTGAGGCTGGAGGAAAAGGTGTAGACACTCCATATAATGCGGCTGCATTGACTAACGGTAGAATAGGGATATTCCATGGGATGAAATCGTTATTTAACCAGGGTGAATATGGACAAATCGCTCCAGTATATTCGATATCTGCAGGTTTGGATTATCCTGGTGTTGGACCCGAACATGCATTTTTAAAAGATTCTGGAAGGGCTCAATATGTCCCGGTTAATGATGAAGAAGCAGTTGAGGCTTTTGAATACCTGTCTAGAATGGAAGGTATCATTCCAGCTATTGAAAGTTCACATGCGGTTGCTCATGCAATGAAAATTGCACCTGAAATGGGTAAAGATGATATTATAATTGTCTGTTTATCTGGGCGTGGAGATAAGGATGTTAAATCCATTGCTGATTACAGGGGAGTTGATTTAAATGAGTAGAATACCAAATGCATTTAAAAATGGAACAGCATTCATTGGATTTTTAACCGCAGGGGATCCTACAATTGAAAAAACTGTGGAATACATTTTAGCTATGGATGAGGCGGGTTGTGATTTGATTGAAATAGGTATTCCATTTTCTGATCCTATGGCTGAAGGTGTTGTAATTCAGGATGCTAACGTGCGTGCTCTAAAACACAATACAACAACTGATGACGTATTTGAAATTGTTAAAAAGGTTCGCCAGAAAACTGATGTTCCATTAGTATTTTTAACTTATATCAATCCTGTATTTTTCTATGGCTATGAAGAGTTCTTTAAGAAATGCAATGAATATGGTGTTGATGGAATAATTTCACCGGATTTACCCTATGAGGAGAAAGGTGAAATTGCAGATATTGCGGCTCAAAATGGTGTTGACGTAATTTCACTTATAGCACCAACTTCCAAAGAAAGAATTCAGATGATAGCTTCTGATGCAACAGGTTTTATTTATGTTGTATCCTCATTGGGAGTAACTGGAATGCGTTCTGAAATTAAGACAGATTTAAATGCCATAATTTCAGACATTAAGGATGTGTGTGATATACCTGTTGCTGTCGGGTTTGGTATCAACACTCCAGAACAAGCATCAAAAATTTCTAAAATCTCTGATGGTGTAATTGTTGGAAGTGCTATTGTTAAAATCATTGAGGAGCATGGTGAAAATGCTTCAGAAGCATTAAAGGAATATGTGTCTGATATGAAAAATGCATGTATCCAATAAGAAATATTTATAATACATAATCAACATAATATTTAATATTATTCAAAGATTTTTTTGATTAAAAATTAGAGGATTATTTATGTTTAAAGCTGAATTAAGTGATTCTAGTATTTTAAAAACCAGTTTTGATGCTATTTCATCTATTGTAGATGAGGTTCAAATCCAAACTGATAGTGAAGGTATGAGATTAGATGCCTTAGACCGTAGTCACATAACATTCGTTCATTTAGAACTCAAATCTAGTTTATTTGATGAATATATTTGTGATGTTCCTGAAAAAATCAATATTGATACTGATGAATTTATGAGAGTTCTTAAAAGGGCTAAATCTCAAGATAGAGTTTTAATGTCTGTAGATGAAGGTAATTTCATTATTACTTTTGAAGGAGATGCTACAAGAACATTTAAAATAAGATTAATTGATATCGAGTATGATAATCCTACTCCTCCTCAAATTAATCACCCAACATCATTCAAAGTTCGTTTCTCTATCTTAAAAGATTCAATCAACGATATTGAAATATTCTCAGATAAAATTGCTTTGGAAGTTGATGAAGATTACTTCATTGCATCTGCTGACGGTGAGTTCGGGGATGCCAGTATCAAGTATCTTCACGGCGAAAATATAAAAGAGCATGAAAAAGCATTATTCTCTTTAGATAAAATTAGGGAAATGCTTAAAGCAGACAAATTTTCAGAGGAAGCTGAAATTAGTTTAGGTACTGACATGCCGTTGAGTTTAACCTTGACTATGGTTACTGGTGATGGTAAACTTAGTTTCTTGCTTGCTCCAAGATTAGAAACAGATGAATAATTTCATTTGTTTTTTTCTTATTTTAATTTTTAAAACCATCCGAGATGATATTAAGTGGATTTATATCAATATTTGCGTAAAATTCAGAAAAAAGAACGTGATAATGGTACTTTAGCTCACGTTGAAGAATCTTTTTATGATGATATTCATAAATATATCAATGAATTGAAACAGTCCGCTATTGATGATCCATTTTCTGATGTATACAATACTTTAAATGAGGCTAGAAGGATAGCTACTGAAATTTGTGAAAGAAGGGAGCATAAAATTACTAATGCTGCTGTCTTGAATATGAACAGGTCTTATCATCTCTTTTCTGGTAAACAGGAGTTTGATTTAGTTGATTCAATACCTCTTAATTTGACCCCTGAAGAAGAAACATTCTATTTTTCAGTAATAGAAACTTTAAAAAATCACAGGCTTAATCTTTCAGGACAAGAGGTTCCTAAAGTTTCTAAAAAGGATGATGTTGAAGATATTCCTGAAGAAGAACCAATAAAATCTCCTTCCAATTCATTAAGTGATGTTGCCGATGCAGCTATTGATGATGTTAAAGTGGAAGATGATGTTTTACAGAAGGCTGATGAAACTTTAAATTCTCAAGATAAACCTTCATCTGATGCTGGTGATGTATCTGTTGATGAAAAACCAGTAACTTCTGGTGATGATGTCTTAGATAGACTTGATAAAATATCCAAGGCCAAAGTCATCACTGATGAAGTAAGAGAACCTATTGAAAAGCAAATCGCCAATTCTTCTGTTAGTAAAGTTCCTGAAATTAAAAAGGATGTTCCTAAAAAACAGGATAAATTTGATGATATAGAGATTTTAGATAATGATGATCAGTTCATTGATTTGGATGTTCCAAAAAGAACTAAGGAATCTGAAATAGTAACTATTCTGGTTTTGGATGATGTTGATTCCATTATGGGTATTGATGAGAAGGTTTATGGTCCGTTTAGGTCTCAAGATATTGTAACATTGCCTAAAATCAATGCAAATATTTTTGTCAAAAATAGAAAAGCCCGTTTTGTAAAAATCTGAAATTAAATTTCAAAAATTACCTTATTTTTCAAGCAATTATGCAGATATTGCATAACTTTAAATACTTTTATTAATATAATTATATCTCATATCTATTTGTAATATTAAAAAATTATTTATTATAATTTGGATTTTTGCTGTTTGTAGACATAAACAGTTACTATGCAGTTTCTATCTCTAACAATTTTTGATATAAATTGAGTTTAGATAAATTTACAACTAGATTTATAATGACTATTTAATTAAGCACTTCAAGTGCCGATTAAAATAAAAAAATAATGGTGGAAAAATGAAAATACCAAAAGAAAAAAGAACTTACTGTCCTCATTGTAAAAAACATACAATGCATGAACTCCACACTGCTAAAAAAAGAAAAGCTAGTGAGTTAACTTGGGGACAAAGACAATTCAGACGTGTCACTGCTGGTTACAGAGGTTATCCAAGGCCTTTACCTGCTGGAAACAAACCGGTTAAAAAATTAGACTTAAGAGCTAAATGTAAAGAATGTGGTAAATCTCACATTAAACAATCTTTCAGAACAGGAAAACCTGAATTTGTAGCAAAATAGGTGGTTAACATGGTTAGTAAAGGTAGAGGAAACTTTTTAAAAGTTAAATGTTTAGATTGTGACAATGAACAAATAATCTTTGACCGTGCAGCTTCTGATGTTAAATGTATTATTTGTGGTAAAACTCTTGTTAAATCTCGTGGTGCTAAGGCTAAAATCACAGCACACATTGAAAAAGTTTTAAACTAAATTTTTTTAGTTTTTTACTTATTTTAACTATTTTTTAATTTTTTACTTATTTTTGGGGTGATTTGCATGGTAAGAAAAAGTCAAGAATGGCCTGATGAAGGAGAACTTATTGTAGGTACTGTTTATAAAGTTCTTAATTATGGTGCATTCGCTAAATTAGAAGAATATCAAGGCAAAGAAGCTTTTATTCATATTTCTGAAGTCTCTGCTGGTTGGGTAAAAAATATTAGAGATCACGTTAGAGAAAATCAAAAGATTGTATGCCGTGTTCTAAGAGTAAACCCTAAAAAAGGACATGTGGATGCTTCTTTAAAAAGAATCCGTGAAGATCAAAGAACTAAAAAGATTCAACATTGGAAAATTGAACAAAAAGCAGAAAAATTCTTGGAATTATCTGCTAAATCCTTAGATAAGACATTGGATGAAGCTTATGATGAAGTTGGTTATGAGATTATGGACATCTTTGGTGATGTTTATGGTGCTTTTGAAACCGCCGCTGATGAAGGAGCTGAATCTTTAACTGAAGAAGGAATACCTCAAGATTGGGCTGATGCTATTACTAAAGTAGCTCAAAAGAACATTACTCCTCCGGAAGTTCATATTAACGGTTATGTGGATATTGAAACCTTTGTTCCTAATGGAGTAGAAATCATTATTGATGCTCTTAAAGCTGCTGAAGACAACGGTGATGCTGAAGAAGAAATCAAAGTCCAATGTGTTGGTGCTCCAAGATACAGAATCACTGTAAAATCAACAGATTATATCCTTGCTGAAAAAGCGCTAAAAGCTGCTGCTGAAAGATGTATTGCTGTTGTTGAAGAATCTGAAGGAAACGGTTCATTTTTAAGAGAGTTAGATGATTAGATTCTTATGAGTATGAAAATGCGTAAATGTCCCGAATGTGGAATTTATACTTTAGAGGATAAATGCCCTAAATGTAGTGGGGAGCTTAAAGTTATTTATCCTCCAAAATTTTCTATTGAAGATAAATATGGTAAGTACCGTCGTATATTAAAAAAAGAATTAAGGGATAAAAATGAAAGCCACTGAAATTACTATTTTAGAAGAAGTAGAATTGGAAAATCCTATTTTTATTGAAGCATTACCTGGTGTTGGTCATGTAGGTAAATTGGTTGCAGATCATATGATTGATGAACTTGATGCAACAAAATTTGCTGAAATATATTCCCCAACTTTTCCCCCTCAGGTTTTGGTTGGTGAAGACGGCATGATTGAAAACATGATTAATGAATTATATTATATCCGTGATTTAGGTGAAGAAAATCAGGATATTATTATAATTGGTGGAAATACTCAATCATTATCTCCGGATGGTCAATATATTGTTTGCAGCGAAATTTTAGAATTTTTAGAACCTTTTAATATATCTAGAATTTTCACTTTAGGCGGTGTGCCTACAGGTCAGCCTATTGAAAATCCAAGAGTATTGGGAGCAGCTAGCGACGAAGCTCACATTGAACTTTTAAAAGAAGTGGGTGTTGAAATGAGATCCAATGATGGTGGAATTGTCGGTGCTTCAGGTTTATTCTTAGGTTTAGGAATGCGCAAAGGAATATATGGGGCTTGTCTGATGGGTGAAACTCCAGGTTACTTTATCGATGCGGAGTCTGCTGAAGGCGTTTTATTGAAATTAGCAGAATTACTTAATTTTGAAATTAATACCGAAAAACTTGATGAAAGGGCTGAACAAACAAGAGAAATGTTAGCTAAAGCTCAACAAATGGAACAGGATTTAATTAATCGTGCTAATGCCGGAAACGCTGATGACTTAAGATATATTGGATAATAATCCAATTTTTTTATTTTTTTCATGAATATTATTGTTATTCCGGATGGTGCAATGATTGTTGTGCCTTTAATTGAAAAGAATGGACATAACTATTTGTCTCCAACTAATTTTTCTAAATATGATAATGAACTTAATCTCAATCCTAATTTTAGAGTTAAAATGTCCTGTGAAACGCCTTCCGGCGTTCGCGGTCGTATTTCCCTTTTAGCTCCATTGCTGGAAAAAACTGATGCTGCGATTATTCTTGGCGAAAGGCCTCAAAAATACGCACCGATGTATGGAGTTTTAAATGAACTGATTTTGTTTTGCGGCAACGGATGCAATAACGCACATTCTTTATCTGCACGCATTGTAAGTGAAATGGATATTCCTGTTTTGAAATTGGCTTATCCAACTACCCGTGATAATATTATTGATTTAATCAATCGAGTTAATTTATTCTTAAAAGATTTTGACTCATCTATCAGTGATGATATTAACACTGATTTAAAAAAACCGACATCAAAAATTTCCTTTTCTGATTTTAAAAAAATTTTAAATAATTCAATTTAAATATTTTTATTCATGTTGATAAATGCAGATTTTCATGTTCACAGTTGTTTTTCAATGGCATCATCTAAAGACATGCTGATTGAAAATATAGCACCAAAAGCTAGACTTAAGGGTTTAGGTCTTATAGGTACTGGGGATGGTCTTCATCCTAAATGGCTGGATATTATAGAGGAAAGCACTCATTATTCTGGTGATGGAATTTATTCTACACAAAATATGGATTTTATCATAACCACTGAAATTGAAGGAAAAAATAAAATTCATCATTTAATTATTATTCCCGACATTGACACTGCAAGGGAACTTTCTGACAAATTACCTTCAAAAAATAAGAATATTGATGGAAGGCCTAAAACAAATTTAAACGGTGCTGAAATTTTAGAGCTGGTTCGTGAATATGATTGTTTAATTGGTCCTGCTCATGCATTTACTCCATGGACTGGCATGTATAAGTCTTTTGATAGTATTTATGACTGCTATGAAAAGAAAGCCGATTTTGTCGAGTTGGGCCTGTCTGCTGATACGGACATGGCCGATACGGTCGGTGAACTGAAAGACTTTACATTTTTAAGCAATTCTGATGCTCATTCTCCATGGCCTCATAGATTGGGTCGTGAGTTTAATCAAATTGAACTAAAGGATATTTCATTTTCATCAATTAAACATGCAATTAAACATTCTGATGTTAACGCAAATTATGGTCTTGTACCAAATCTGGGAAAATATCATATGACTGCATGTACAAAATGCTTTAAATTGATAGATCCTGAAGTTGCAAAGGAAAATAAAATGAAATGTAGCTGCGGTGGAAGAATTAAAAAAGGTGTGGATTATAGAATTTCTGAAATTTCTGATTTTAAAAGTCCGCACCATCCGGATTCCAGGCCACCATATGTTCATTTAATGCCATTGGCTGAGTTAATTTCAACAGTTTATGACAAGGGCGTTACAACAAAAACCGTGCAGAGCATTTGGCAGAAATTGATAGATAATTTTGGAAATGAAATTAATGTATTGATTGAAAGTGAAATTTCCGATATTGAAAAGATTGACTCAAAGGTTTCAAATGCTATTGGTGCCTTTAGAAATCATACAATCGACATAATTCCTGGGGGCGGTGGAAAATATGGTGAAATTAACATTGAATCTGCAGTAAAAGAAGAAAAAAAGCCAAAATTCGTTACTTTAGATAATTTTTAAAACGGACTTGGAGGGATTTGAACCCTCGATCTTAAGATTAGGAGTCTTACGCCCTTCCAGACTAGGCTACAAGCCCAAAAAATATTAATTTTAATTAAAATCAGTATAAAAATAAGTCTTTTTTATGAAAGCGGACCCGCCGGGATTTGAACCCGGGACCTTCGGATTAGAAGTCCGACGCCCTATCCAGCTAGGCTACGGGCCCTCATAAACATCATTTTATTGTTTTGTTTTTCTTATTATATATAGTTAATTGTCATTTTTAAAATAAAAAAGAAAAGTGTAAATTAATAAATTTACCCTCTACTTACAAATCCGTTTCTATCGTTTATTACAAATCCGTCTACAGCACTGTTATCTGTGGAATTGTAAATAGTGACATACCAGTATCCGCCGGAATAAGATGGTGTTCCTGCATAGCATCCGGATTCGCCGATGTGACTGTTTGCAATAGACCTAATTTGTGAAGATGAATAATTTGGTCCACTTGATGATCCGCCACCGGAACCACTACCGGAACCGCTTCCTGATCCACCGGAACTTGAACCGGAACCGCTTCCTGAACCTGCACCGTTTCCACCTGAACTGCTTCCGCCGGAACCGCTACCATCTGAAGAGGTACTTGTTCCGTTTTGGGTTGTGTTGTTACCGATACCATTTCCACCATTTCCAGAACCAGAATTCATACTAGCCAAATCTGAAAATACAGCATCTTGATTATTTATAATACCATATGCTGCAACTGCTGCTGCAATACATAATACAACGATAATAGATATTATTAAATTTGATTTATCCATGGTTGCACCTCCTATGAATTTTTTAGTATTTTAATTCATACAATTAATTAAAAGATTTGTCAATTAAAATACTTAAATGTTATTTAATACAAAAATTTTAATATTAATGTTATAAATAATTTACTATATTAATTAAAAAATAAGGAGGATTTATCATGCCATATCATGCAAAAACAATTGTTGTTGGATGCGGCAATTTGCTTTTTAAGGATGATGGGTTTGGACCTATTGTTGTAAACCTGTTGGAAAAATATTTTGAAAATCAGACTGAAGATGATTTTGATCCTATGGTAATTTCATATATAGAAAATGACTTCTCAAAAGATGTGCTTAAAGAGGTTGAAGACATTGTCTGTGACGTTGATTTGTCCGGTGAGGTAAAATTCATTGATGCGGGCAATGGTGCAACTCACTTTATTTTTTCTCTTCCCGATGAGTATTGGGAAAAAGTTATTGTGGTTGATGTTGTTGACTATGATGCAGAGCCTGGAAGTGTAAGGACATTCTCTCCTTTTGAAATGCCTAGGGACAAATATGAAAATGTTCACACTTATGCTGTTGAAGAGCCACTTCATGAACTGTCTGAAAAATGTGAAGTTGTCATAGTTGGATGCAAACCTGGCGAGATTACAACACCTACTGTTGACATGGGTTTGACTGAAGAAGTTGAAAAATCTGTCCCTGATGCTATTCGTTTAATTTTAAATGAAATTAAATGAACATTTTATTTTTTTAATTTATTACTTTTAAATCGGATTTCAACTATTTTTTATTACTATTTTTTATTTTTTATTACTGATTATTATTTTTTTAAATTTTGACCTATTTTTAATCATTATTAATTTTGTTTCATATTGTAAATTTTCTATTTATTTTTCAATTTTAAGAGATTAAAATATAAATTTTTGATAACCTAAACTTAATACTACTTTTTTTAAAATTATTAATAATTTATCATTATTTTTAACGGATTTTCTCGACGGAAACGGCTCTGATTTTTTATTATTTATAGTTTACTATTTAATCCATAAAGTATTACTTATTAATGTTCATGTTTAAATATATATATCGTTAATTAAAATAACAAATTTTTAATTACAAAGAAGGTGACATATTTGAAAGATAGAGTAGTTATATCTCCAACAACTCGTCAAGAAGGCCATGCCGAATTGGTCATGGAAGTTGATGATGAAGGGATAGTTACAAAAGGTATGTATTTAAGTATCACTCCGGTAAGGGGTTTAGAAAAGATGGTTCTTAACAAAGCACCTGAAACCGCTCCTGTTTTATGTCAAAGAATCTGTGGTGTTTGTCCGATTCCACACACTTTGGCTTCAGCTGAAGCGATTGATATGGCATTAGGAATTGAAATTCCTAAAGCAGCTAAATTGTTAAGAAAAGCTACTTTAGCAGCACACAACATAAACAGTGCAGCAATTCACCACTTCCTAGTTGCTCCTGATATTACTGATGACAGTAATTTCGCACAAGCAGTGGACAGTGTTTCTGAAATCAGAAAAAATGTACAGTATGTTGTTGACATGATTGCTGGTGAAGGTATTCACCCATCTGATATCAGAGTAGGTGGAATGGCTAGAAACATTACTCCATTCACTAAAGATAGATTGATTGAAAGAATGACCGCTCTCAGACCAAAACTTGAAGCTCACGTTGAATTCATTAAAAACCTTGTTTTAGAAGCAGGTTTACCTAAAGACTTAGGTGTTGTTAACCAACCTTTAATGGCTGTTGACCCACTTTACGGTTCCAATGATTTCGATATGGACAAATTCTCTGAAGTTTTACCTGAAGCATGGTATGATGATCCTGAAATTGGAACTAAAGCATGTTCAGTTATTCCTTTATGGGAAGGTACTAACGTAGAAACTGGTCCTAGAGCAAGAATGGAAAAATACCAAGGATTTAAAGGCAAAGGTGTAATTGCTCAACACGTTGCACGTGCAGACGAAATGTTGAAAAACTACGATGCATGTCTTGAAGCATTAGATGCAATTGATCCTGCAGCTTCTGCTAGAGCAGATTACGACCCAAGAGGTACTGGTGAACTTGGATTCGGTATTATCGAAGGTCCTAGAGGAACCAACGCTCACATGGCAAAAGTAGTAGACGGCAAAACTGCATTCTACTCAGCTATTGTACCAACTACTTGGAATATTCCTACTATGGGTCCTGCTACAGAAGGATTCCACCATGAGTTTGGTCCACATGTTATCAGAGCTTACGACCCATGTTTATCATGTGCTACTCACGTAATGGTAGTTGACGATGAAGACAAATCCATTCTTAAAAATGAAATGGTGAGAATCTAAGTTTGGAGGAAATTTTAAATGCCTTATGATTCGGATATAATTGTTGTTGGATGCGGGAATATATTGTTTAAAGATGATGGATTCGGTCCTATTCTAATAAATCTATTGCAAAAATATTCCAATGACACTAATGACTATTATGATCCTGTTGTTACATCTTATGTTGAAGAAGATTTTAACAAGAACATTCTAAATCAGATACAGGAAAAGTTTGAAGGCATTACATTGCCTGACAGCATTCAATTTGTTGATGGTGGTACTGCAGCTCCTTCCAATTTTTTCCCATTGTATGAACAATATGACTGGAAAAAACTAATTGTATTGGATGTAGTGGAGTTTAATGCAGAACCGGGCACAGTTGAAGTATTTGATCCTAATGTAATGCAGATAGGAAAATATGATAATCCTCATGGAATGACCGTTGAAGAGCCTCTTCAAAAGATTTCCGAAAAGTGTGAGGTTGTTGTCGTTGGTTGCAAACCTGCTGAAATACCAACTCCGGATGTAGATATGGGTTTAACAGAACCTGTTGAAAAGGCAGTTCCTGAAGCTATAGATATTATTTTAAATGAAATTGGGGTAAAATAATGTTTGATAAATTGAAAAAAGCTTTTGGCGGTTCAGATGAACCAGAAAAACCAAAAGTAGAAAAAAAAGTTGAAGCTGCTCCTGTTAAAGAAGAAGTTAAAGCAGAAGCTCCTGCAGAAACTAAAGCTGCTTCAAACAAACCACGTATTGGTTACATACACTTAAGTGGTTGTACTGGAGATGCAATGTCTTTAACTGAAAACTATGACATTTTATCTACTGTTTTAACTGATATGGTTGATATTGTATACGGACAAACTTTAGTGGACAAATGGGTACACGGTACTTTCGCTGAAGAAATGCCTGAAATGGATTTATGTTTAATCGAAGGATCTGTTTGTTTACAAGATGAACACAGTGTTCAAGAACTTTTAATGGCAAGAGAAAAATCCGGTTTAATCGCTGCATTTGGATCTTGTGCTGTAACTGGTTGTTTTACTACCTACGCACGTGGTGGTCAACAAGCACAACCTAAACACGAATCATTCTTGCCTGTTAGTTCATTAGTTAAAGTTGATTTAGCACTTCCTGGTTGTCCTGTAGCTCCTGAAATGATTGCAAAAACTGTTGTTGCTTTATGTGAAGGTGACTTAGATTACTTAAAACCAGCAATGGATTGGGCTGCATGTGATAAAGGATGTGGTTGTGATGTATTAACTAACGTAATCCGTCAAGGATTATGTTCTGGATGTGGAACTTGTGGTCTCGCTTGTCCAACAAGGGCAATGGGATACTCTGAAGGTAGACCAAGCTGTGATAAAGACAGATGTATCAAATGTGGAACTTGTTACATGATGTGTCCAAGGTCATGGTTACCTGAAGGAAGAATTAAAAAGGAAACAGGACTTTAGGAGGAATGAAAATGCCATTAGGTACTTATAAAGAAGCATTATCTGCAAGATCTACTGAACAAAAGATCTTAGATGTATCACAAGACGGAGGAATTGTTTCTGCATTACTCTGTTATGCACTCGATGAAGGTATTATTGAAGGTGCTGTAGTTGCTGGAACTCCTGATGAAAATTGGAGACCTGTTCCTACTGTTGTAACTTCATCTGATGAAGTAATCGCAGCTGCCGGAACTAAATATTCCATGTCCCCAACTTTATCCGCTTTAAAAGAAGCAACCCGTCAATACGGTCTTGAAAAAGTTGGTGTAGTTGCAACTCCATGTCAAGTACAAGGTTTAAGAAAAGCTAAAGCTTATCCATTCACTAGATTCGTCACTGAAAAAGTAAACTTAATCATCGGTATCTACTGTATGGAAAACTTCCCTATGGCTTCTCTTGATACTTTTGCAACTGCTAAATTAGGATTTGACTCCTTAACTGAAGCAAGCAAAATGGATATCGGAAAAGGTAAATTCTGGTTAACCAAAGATGGCGAAGACAAAGGTTTAGCTATTAAAGAAACCCACGGATACGAACAAGCTGGATGTAACGTATGTCAAGATTACGTTGCTGAATGGGCAGATGTATCTACCGGTTCTGTAGGTTCTCCAGATGGTTGGTCTACTGTTTTAACCAGAACTGATGATGGTGACAGTATCTTTAAAGCAGCTGTTGATGCTGGTTTAATTGAAACCAAACCAATGGATGATGTAAAACCAGGTCTTCCTTTACTTGAAAAATTAGCTAAAGGTAAAAAAGATAAAAATACCAAAGAACGTGAAAGAAGAGCTAAAATGGGAGTACGTATCCCTACAATTTACTAACTTCTTTCCTTTTTTCTTTTTTTTAAAAAATAGTAATGAAGAGAATTAACTCTTCTATAATGTTGTAACAGTACAGCCTTCTTTTTCTACAATCAATGTGTGTTCCTTTTGTGAAACAAAGCAGCCCTGTTTTTCCTTAAGTGGTGCATATGGATAAATTGCCATTGCGTCTGAAAGCTGTTTCAATGCAATTCCGCCACGTCTTTCGCCGAACTTGTCTGTAATCCATCTGCCTGAAAACGGAACGTATTGGTTGTTGTTTTGGATATAGGTTAATACTTTTTGTGTGGATTTCATCCTGAATGGCTTGTTTGCCATATATGAGTAAATGTAATGTCCTGGAGCATCATTAACATGACCTATGCCTGTTGTTGCAAATGGTTCGATAGCTACTGCCTGACCTTCGTCCAATTTGAATGTATCGTTATTGTCATAATTCGGCACGGAAATACCTGCATGTAAATTATATTGCTCTAGACTATGTCCCATTAGGTTAAAAATAGGATTAAAATCAAAATCGCTTATTGCTTCGTGAACTGCAGCTCCAATCTTATTCAGTTCTACTCCCGCTCGGACTGTTGCGATTGCTGCTTCAAGACCTGCTGCTGAAGCTTCAATAAGTTCCTGGTTTTCATTAATCTGGTCTTGTGTAAATCTTTCATCAATATTTCCTTCAGCCATTACAGTTACTGCAGAGTCTGCTATGCATCCATTGACCATAGCACCTAAATCCAGTTTAACCAAATCTCCTGCATGAATAACGGTTTTATCATTTGCTGGGGAAGTATAGTGTGCTGCTACTTCATTAATTGATACATTACATGGGAATGCTATTTCTGCGTCTTGCTTTAATATTTCGCTTTCAACATATTCAACTAAATCTAAAACCAAGCATCCTTCTTTAATCATTTTTGATGCATCAGTTCTTATTTTTGAAACAATTTTTCCAGCTTTTATATAAGAATCAATCATATTATCACTTTAATAATAAATATTATATTTAATAATGTTTATATATTTATAATATCTAAATTTAATTGGAGGCTAATTATGGATATTCCAACAATTCCTGATCAAATGTTTTTATTAATAATATTGATTATTGTTTCGGTAGTTGTTATTATCGTTGTTGCTCAATGGAGAAGAGTTGCTCAAGCTAAAACATCTGTAGCTATGCTTGAAAAAGAAATTCAACTCAAGAAAATGTCCATGGTTGAAAAAGACATTGAATCAAAAAGATTAATGGATAATCCTATTCCTTTACCAAAGGAGCAACAAGATTCCCTTAAGGAAATCAGGCAATCAACTACTGATGTAAGAAATGAAATTGGATTTTTACACAGTCAGATAAATGAAAGATTAGCAAGATTGGAAGCACAAACTGAACAGAAAAAGTTAGAAAAAATGCTTAAGGAAATCGAAGCTAAAGAGAAAAAACTCAATAAGCAAAATAAATAGGTGTTATTATGGAAGCTATTGAAGCAGTTGCAATCATTATTTTAATTGTTGCTATTTTGATTTTGGTATATTATTACCTGTTAAACACTCCAAAAACTATGAATAAAGTTAAAGCTTATATTCCTACTAATGCTGATGCCCATATGAGTGAGGTAATATCTAAAAATACAGATTACAATGGTTTGCAAAAAGAAAATCAAAAAGAATCTGAATCTATGACTAAAAGAATCAAAGTTAAATTGAGTGATATTGACATGTCTGGAATTAATACTGATGCTTTTTCTAAAAAGCTTGATGCATTCTTGGATGAAAAAAGTGATGAATTAATCAAAGATTGGTCACTTGCAACAACAGAGGATTTGGGTGATCTTGAAGCAAGGTTTAAAGAAACTTCTCAATCTGTTGATGCTCTTGATAAAGATTATCAGGAATTTAAAAAATCTTCTAAAGAATTTCAGGAAGCTACTGAAGAAAAGCTTAAGGATATCGATAAAAGAATTGAAGCTTTAGAAAAATAATTTTTGAGATTTAATCAAAATCTCTTAAATTTACTTTTTTCATCGAAAGTTTTATATATCATCTTTAACATAATATTAATATCGATTTATTTTTGTTTTGTATAGCAGGGTGGGGTAGTCTGGTGATCCCGCAGGGCTCATAACCCTGAGATCCCTAGTTCAAATCTAGGCCCTGCTACTTTTAATTAATAATTTTCATGGCAAGTTAAAGACAGCTGCTGGTTATTTTAACTAAGGAAACTCCGCCCATCACACAGATTATGGCATCGAAAGATGTATGCTGAGAAGTATGGCAATGGAGCAGAAACGACACGGCTTTTAATGGTTGACGATGATATTTAATTGAGGACATTAGAAGAATCGGTGAAACGGCCATCCCATAAGGTGCAAGAACAAAGTTGCCGATGATCACTGTTGTAGGCAAGGTAGTTCGCTAAGATGAATGCTGTAAAACAGAAGGTGGGTTACTCTTAACAGGCCATGAATAATTATGTGGGTTACCAAACTTTTATATGTTGGTAATCTACATATTTTCAATTATGACAACCAGAACCAAATTTACAGATACTGATGCTAAGTTAAGCAGATGATGGTGAGGCGAAATCTTTCAGATAGTGCTAAGAAAACTTATAATACTGTTTTTAAGGAAATTTTTGAGTTATTTAATGTAACTCCATCTGAATTAATCCGTATTGCTAAAAGGGAGCAAAAACCATATTTGGATAAAGAAACTGGTGTATATGAACTTCTTGATTTAGAGGATACGACTATTACCGATTACCAAGATTTATAAAAAATCTACTTCTATTTTTTTAATACATCCAGATTACATTTTATACAGCACATGCAATATTTTTCACTGACTTTCCATATATAACTCTAAATCTTTATTTTTTATTGTGTAATTAATTAATTGCATAATTATGTTATTACTTAAATCATGAAAGTAACTGTTATATTTTAATAAGTGATTGGTGCAGTAGCTAAGCCCAGATCGTCGAGGCGTTTATGTTGGGTAATAACTAAAATGTTAATGAAAGTTTTTGTTATTTAATTAAATGGCTAAATCTAGGGTTCTAAAGTTTTTGATGCATAAGTCTAGATGGTGAAGATAGCGGGGTTCGGCGAATGGGTAGTTCTAGTGCTGTATTTGAGTTTTCATAGAGTTTGACCTATACTCACCAATGTATGTGATAAAGAAATAAATTAATTAATTAATAAAAAATTTATTTATTTTCTGCGATTATATGTCGAACTCTAGGTATTGTAAAATGAGGATTTTTAGGCTTTTGTTTTATGAAAAAAAGATGGAAATGTATCTAGAGTTTTAACTTAAAAGTCTAGAACTCTAGATTCTATTCTTTTTGCATATTGTTATGTGTCATTGTTCATTTTTTCTAACCAATTATTATATTGTGGTTTTTTATATAACTGGGGATATGTATTAACAGATTTTTCAATTTGTGCGACATATTGCGGTTTGGTTGTCCATTTATTATCTAATTCAAATGTGGCTCTTATTTGCGAAGCTAAATAATGCGGATTTATTTGTTCACTATCATTAATTTTAGTAATAGCTAACCCTTCTATTTTTGCTACATATTGAATTAAGTTGTTTAATTCAACTGTAGGTATGGGCTCTTCCATAGTAGTATCTTCTTTTGAATAGCTAACTAATTGATTTAAAATGTATGGAATTGGATTGATGTGTTTTCCTAATAGCTTTCTTGTTTCATCTTCATCAATTCGAGCTTTAAAATCACCATTACCTTGTATCATTTCTTTATATGCATTAATACCATTATAAATTAACCATTCCATTTCTTCGGGTTCTTCAAGAATTTCATTTTCTAGGTTGGGATTTTGTTTGTCTGTTCCTCTGAATTGATTAAGAAATTCAAACAGCACTATCCTTTGAACAAATGCGTCTTCTATTCCTTCTTTAAATTTTGGAATGTTGTTACAAACTAAAATCATATCAGGTACTTCATCTTTTGGAATGATGTATTTGTCTTTTCCTTTGGGTTCTACAACTATGTCATCATATCCAGTTATTGACTTCAGAATACCACTATCTTTGCTCTAACTAGGTTATATTGTAGCGATTTATATATAAAAACTTATATATGTACTTAATCAATTAATTATATATGTAATTGCTCTTTTGGGTAGTTATGTTTGATATTGTGGCATATTATTGTTTTACAAAATGTTTATTAGGTTTGACTTTGATATTAATTAGTATAGGTTTAGGTGATTATCATGAATGATAGGATTGAAATAGCTAAAAAATTCGCAAAAACTATTAAATCTGATGATATCAAATTAATCATGTTATTTGGTTCTGTTGCTCGTGGTGAAGATACTGAAGAGTCAGATATAGATATTCTGATTGTATCTCCTAATGCTGATGATTTAAGATATAAAATTAATAGAATAGCTGTTGATATTATTCTTGAAAAAGATGAAGTGATTTCTCCACATTTAATGACGGAAGAACATTTTAATAAAACAAAAAATAATCCATTTTTAACTAATGTGCTTAATGAAGGTGTTGTAATTGGATAATGTTAGAGAAGCATTTAATGTAGGTAAGGAGCAATTAATTTCAAGTAAAATGTTGTTTGAAGGTGAACAGTATAGGGATTCAGTGACTTTGTCTTATTATGCAATGTATTCTTCTGCTTTGGCATTGTTATTAAAAAAGGGTATATCTCCAAAAACTCATGAAGGAACTTTGAGGCAACTAGCTAAAGAGTATGTTAAAAAAGGTTTGTTAAGTAAGGAAGCTTATGATTATCTCTATGATGGTAGAACACTTAGAAATAAATCTAGTTATGATTATTCTCTTGTTTTTTCTGAAAAATTAGCTGAAGAGCTTATTTTACAAGCTGAAAAATTTATTGATGAAGTTGAGCAGTTATTATGATATTTTCTAATTTATTTTGTTGGAATTTGTGGTAGTTTTGTCTTATTTTTATAAGGTAACCCACATGATTTTATATAGCTTACTCTTAACAGGCCATGAGTTATTAATTATGATTTTTTTAGATTTATTATTTTAAATTATATCAGTTATAAAATCCCTCCTATTTGTTTTTGTGTTTATATTATATTTTCTAGTTATCTTTTTCGATAATTTTACAATGCCGTCAACCTAATTTTTTCTAATTTGTCTTATTTTAGTTATTATTAATATATTATTAATTTATTGTCTTTATATGGTGTTTATTTTTCTTTATTTTTAAAATAAGTTTGTTTTTAACTAGTATACTTCATTTAAATGAATATTTATGCTTCATTATTATTTAAACTTTATTATTAAAATCCGATTTAATCAAAGGTCCTTTTATTTTGCTCGTACTATCATGTAATCATGTTGATTTTCAATCGAGTGATATTCATGAATTTGTTAATTTATAGTATAGTAATTTGATTTTAAAAACAGTATTGAAGCAGTATGGATAGTTTTATTAAGGATTGAGGGTATATTATATATTATGCGAGAAAATAACAAACCCTCAATACTATATTGGGGTAACAAATTAATTAATCTTTCTATTTTTTGCGAAAAAATAGAATTTTTGAAAGTTGCTGTAAAATGTTTAAAAAATGAAATAAACAGTATTTTTAATGTTTTTTCATCCCAGTATGGTGTTGTGATGCTTCATGTTTTCTTATTTTAAATCAGCAATTGATAATATTGTAAAACCAGCATCATTCTTTGTAATTGATGAAAAAAGATTTACAAGAGATAGTAAATTTTCATTCAAAGATTATGTGACTTTCTTTTGCGTAAACAAAGGCACTTCCAATCAAGCAGATCTTGAAGATTTCATCGAAGATGATTTCACCAACAATCTCGAAACAATAACAAGACAAGCACTATCCAAACAAAGAGTATTCATAAATCCACTAGTATTTAAAGAAATAAGTAAAGAATATTTACGTTTAATTGGTTATAATAGAAATAATCACTTTTTTAAGGAATACAAAGGTTTTCGTTTGTATGGTGGTGACGGATCTGATTTTGAAATTCCTGATTTTGAAGAAGTGCGAAGAGATTTTGGAATCAAAGACACACCAAAATACAGAAAACCTGCAATGGCCAAATTTTCATCAATAATGGACTTATTAAACGGATTTATACTCGATGGAATCATAGGAAACTACAAACAAGCAGAATTACCACTCATGCACCAAAATCTTGACAACATTCAAGACTTAATAATCCCAGAAAAATCAATTTTCATATTTGACAGAGGATACAATGCCATGGAACTATACACACACATAATGTCCATAAATAGTTATTTTATAGTCAGATTAAAGGATAAAAGCTACATAGACGAACGATACACAATTAAAGAAAACGACTCCGAAATCAAAATCAAACTAACCAAAGACAGAATAAAAAAATTCCACAACCCCTCATTAAAAGAAGAATATGAAAAAGAAGAACATCTAAATCTAAGAATACTAACCATTGAACTAGATAATGGAAAAACAGAAACATTATTAACAAACATTTTCAATAAAGAGTTCCAAATCAAAGATTTTAAAGAACTCTATAATTTACGCTGGGGAATCGAAACCAACTACAATACAATGAAAAACAGACTAAACATCGAAAATTACAGCGGCAAAAAAAGAATAACAATAAAACAAGACATATATTCAAAATTCCTAAAATATAACGTCTTTCAACATTACGAAAACTACTTCAACCTACTAATAAACAGAACGCAACGACAAAAAGGAAAACTTGGACTCTTCAAGGTAAATCAAGCACACTTAATTCGAAAATTAAAAAAATATTTGCCTATAATGATTTTAAACCCAACACCAGAAATAATACGAACTTACACAAAAAATCTGATAATTTCCTGCACGAAATCCCCAAACAAATCCACGAAAAAACAGACAACAAAAAGAAACCCTAAAAAACAGAGAAAATTCAATCTGAACTACAGACCAACATAAAAGGAAAAAAATATGAAATTAAAAATTAGGTTGACGGCATTGGATAATTTTATATGAAATCATTATAAATTTTATATTATATTCAAGACTTTTTATAATCGAATCGCTGGTGAGATTATGGCTAATGGAATATCCTATGATGATGTGATGGAATATGATCATCTTTTTACAATGGCTCCTGCTTTCATTTTAAAAATGATGGCCAGTACAAATTCAAATCTTGTTTCAAAGTTCAAATCTACAGTACAATATTATATGGATGGACTGACAGGTGAGCAAAAAAATAAGTTGGATATCATTTTAGGCAGTGACATTGATGATTTACAGCGAGTAATGGATGAATCATATAGAAAAACTGGAAAGGAACAATATAAAATTTTGGCTGATTCCAATAATGCTGAATTCATTGAAAAAAATCTCTCTGAGCTTCGGCAAATGATTTAACTCTTTCATGGTTAGTGAATGCTAACTGGTTATTATAAATAAAAATAACTATAAAAATATTGTTTAATTATTTTAATTTGGTGTTTTCATGACAAATGATTTAGTACATGTCCTATTGAAAATACTGTGAAGTTACTTAATCGTAAATGGACTATTGTCCTGATACGGGACATGTTTTTGGGTAAGAAGCATTTTTTTGAATTTAAGGAAAATAAGCCCAATCTCTCCAATAATGTGTTGTCTGATACTTTGAAATCCATGGAGAAAAACGGACTCATTGTAAAAAAAGTTTCAAATTAGTCTAGTGAATACTATTTGACTGATCGGGGGTTGAAATTGAATAAGGTTTTATATGAATTGGCAGCATTCGGATTGGATGAGCTGGAATGTGGTGAGGACGCCGATTTGGAAATAATTAATATGTTTAAGGATTATTATGCAAATCTGTTGAAGGTAAGTGATTGAATGAAAGCAGCTATTTTAGATAAATATGATAAAAACGGGACGGATGTTGAAATTAGGGAGGTTCCTGTACCTGAAATTGGCAGTGATGATGTTTTGGTTAAAATTGCCTATGCTGGAGTTAATCCTTTGGATAACATGATTATTCGCGGAGAAGTAAAACTCATCACTCCATATAAATTGCCTTTGGTTATGGGAAACGAATTTTCAGGTATTGTCGAGGCGGTTGGAAGCGGTGTGTCCAACTTTAAAAAGGGCGACCGCGTATATGCAAGAATGCCTCTTGATAAGATTGGTGCTTTTGCAGAGTTCACTGCAATAAATAAGGATGCTCTTGCACATATTCCTGATTATATGGACTTTGAAAAGGCTGCCTGTGTTCCGTTAACTGCTCTTACTGCAATGCAGGCTTTTGAATTGTTGGATGTTAAATCAGGTGAATCAATATTCATTTCTGGCGGAACCGGCAGTTTGGGCGCTATGGCAATCCCTATAGCAAAAAGTTTGGGGTTGAAAGTTATAACCAGCGGAAGTGCTAGAAACAGGGATAGGGTTGTTGAATTGGGTGTTGATGAGTTCTTTGACTATAAGACTCAGGACTATTCTCAAATCCTGTCTGATGTAGATTATGTATTGGATACTTTGGGTGAAAAGGAACTTGAAAAGGAGTTTAAAATATTGAAAAACAATGGTTCATTGGTATCACTTAAAGGACTTCCAAACAAGGAATTTGCTGAAAGGATGGGTTTTTCATTTGTTAAAAAAACATTGTTCGGCTTTGCAGGAATGAAATTTGACAAAATGGCAGGCAAAAAGAACCAGAATTATTACTTTTTGTTTGTTGAACCAAACGGCCCTCAACTTGAAAAAGTTTCTCAAATATTTGAGCAGAACAATATTGAAGCATCTGTTGATGAAGTATATGAGTTATCTGATGTTAATGATGCTCTTAGAAAAGTAGGTACGGGTGGTTCCAAAGGAAAAACATTGATTAAAATTTAATCAATCTTTCTTTTTTTTATTTTACTTTTAATTAATCTTTTTTGACCAAACAGTTATATTTATCAAAATTTAATCTATTATTATGTCTAGGGTGGATGAAGCTGTTGGGTTGTTTGAAGATGGGCATTTGTGTTCACAGGCTGTGTTCAGTGTCTTCTGTGAGGAATTCGGACTTTCTAGGGATGATGCCTTTAAAATAGGGGCTTGTTTTGGAAGTGGTATGCGTCAGGGAGAAGTCTGCGGAGCCTGCACTGGTGCTTTAATGGCTATTGGATTAAAATATGGTGAAAACAAAAAGGACTGCACTGAACTTTCAAACGAATTTTTTAAGGAATTTTCAAATGAGAACGGTTCATATATCTGCAATGATCTTTTAGGATGTGACATAAGAACTCCTGAAGGTGTACAGCATGCAATTGATAATAATCTCTTTAAGGAATTATGTCCTAAGATGGTTGCATCAGCAGTAAAGATAACGGAAAAAATAATAGATAGATAACTAACATCAAATTGATAATATTAATGTTTAAATCAATAGTGTTAGTTAATTTATTATAAATTATTAATCATTATTTCATTTTAAATGATATGTTAATCCAGACTAATTTTTTTGCTTAAGCTTATCTAGATTAAGCAGTGCAATTATCATCAAAATTATTCCAATATAGTATATTGAATTGATTAGGATATTTCCTGTAGCTATTGAAAAGCCATATCTTCCTGTGATATGATTCCAGAAATCGACCTGTATCAGTGAGTAGATTCCAAATATTATGAATATTGGAAACAGTATTTTTTTATAGGGGATTTTGGCCAATAATTGATTAATATTGAATGACAGGTGCAATCCAAGAAGTATCACTGAAAGATATGCAAAGATTTTGTGAAGATATATTGCAGTTAAACTCCCAATACCTAAAGTTTGGCTAGACAGTATTCCAAGGATGCATGTTAATAGGAATGCAACTAAAAACCCCATGTTTATGGTTAGTTTAAAGCTTCTTTTAATGTTGTACTTTCCTTTTTTCAATATTTTGAAATATTTCCTGTTTAAGTATATGTGGGGGATAATTAGAATTATCAGGCTAATTCCAATTATCTCATGTACTGTGGAGTTCAGATATAATCTTGAATATTCAATTATCATCAATATGAATAGCAAGACGTCTACAATAATCTTTTTTGAGTTCATTTTAATATCCTAAGCCTTTTAACCAGTCTATTGTTTTTTGTTTTCCATCATCGCTTCTGGCTGTTTTGCCGTCAAGTGCGAGTCCGTCTGTTGTAACGTTGGCCTTTGGCAAGTCTTTTTGTACTGTTGAATAAGTTCCTGCATCTCCTGAGCCCTCATGAGTGTTGAATGGAATAACCTTTTTTCCATTGAAGTCATATGACTCAAAGAAAGTGTGCATTATCATAGGCAAGTTTCCCCACCATATGGGATATCCTACAAATATTGTGTCGTATTGATCGAAATTTGTTATTTTGTTTTGAATTTCCGGCCTTGCATTTTCATTTTTTTCTTTTGTTGTCTGATCTAAACATTCCTGATACTTGTCTGGATATTTGTTTACTGGTATTATCTCAAATGAATCTGCTTTCAGATAATCTTTGATGTATGATGCTACCATTGCTGTGTTTCCGACTTCAACATTTCCTACATTATAATTTTCACCGGTTCTTGAGAAATACACTACTAAAATTTTGCTGTCTGTATTGTTTTTATTTAAAATGTCATTTGCCTGTGTTTCTGCATCTGAAACTGCAGTCACTTCACTTATTCCTAATCCGACTACGATTAGGGATAATATTAATAACAGTATTATTTTTTTCATTTTAATCACTCAGGCCTTAATTTTCCGTAGAAGTATGATGCAGTGGCTCCGCCGTCTATCAATATGTCGGAACCTGAGAAAAATGCACCTTCATCGCTCATGAGCAGTTTTGCTATGCTTGCAACCTCATCAGCAGTTCCGGGTCTTCCTGATGGACAGTTTGCAAACATGTTTTTGTAGAAGTCTCCTCGAGGACCATTGAATTCATCCAAAGCAAGGGGTGTTACAATGATTCCTGGAGATATGGAGTTTATTCTAGCACCTTTTTCTCCCCATCGGCATGCCTCATACATTACCCTTTTGACATTGCATCGCTTTGCCAATTGGTATGCATGAAGTGTGTCTTTGATGTTTTCCGGTTGCAGAATTTCCAAATCAAGCAGTTCTTCAGTTGGTGTCATTGCAAGCTGTTCATCTATTTCAGCACCCAGCTGTTCCATTCTATGTCCCGATTGTGATGATATCGTAACTCCGCATCCGCCTTTTTTAATTACTTTTCCAACTTCCTCTAAAAGCACTGCAGTTCCATACAAATCCACTTTCAGGATAGCTTCTATGGGTGCCTGTGAGGGTGATACTCCGGCAGCATTGATGAAATATGCGATTTATCCATGTTCCTGTGCATTTTTTATGAGGTTTTTGATTGAATCTCTTGATGAGATGTCACATTCATAGGCTTCACTATCAAATCCTGATTATTTCATTATTTTGGATATGCTCTGCGCATTATTGATATTTTTATCACCAATTATGATTTTTTTGCCGTGTCCGATTCTTCTGGCGATTGCCATTCCAATCTGTCCGGCTCCGGTTAATAAGACTACATCATTCATAAATAGAATTATATTTTTAAAATATATAAATGTTGTTTTTTGCAACAATTAACTATGCATTCTATAATCAATTTTAAAATTATTTATATTAATTAATATCAATGTAATATTGATGAGTTTAGCATGGAATATTCTGATTGGTAATGGAATATCATTTATTGCAGGAATCTTTTTAATAATCAGCTATTGTGTCAATGATGTTAAAAAGGCTTACAAGTATCAGTTTTTTAATGCATTCATACTTTCAATATCTTCTGTTTTCTTTTTTTCCTGGACTGGAGTCGTTACCATGCTGATTGCAGCTTCAAGAAATCTTTTTGTTTATTACGACAGGTTAACTAAAAATTGGACGATTTTTTTTCTTTTGATTACTGTTGTTTTGGGTATTCATGTTAATAATTTAGGTTTTGTAGGTTTATTGCCTGTTTTTGCAATAATGGAAATTACTTTATGCAATTATTACTTAAAAGACATTAAATCCCTTAAGATTGGCTTTATTGTAAATAGTGCTATCTATATACTATATTTCTTGACTATTTTCGATATCTCTTCTGTTGCTATGGAGTCAATAACTGCACTGATAGGTTTAGTTTCACTTATTCAACTTGTAAGAAATAAATAATCTTTTGTTTTATTTAATATTTTATATTTGAGTTTATTTATTTGAATTTATAATCTTTATTTTATTATTTTAAATTTAAAACTATTTTTTCCAGTTATATTTATATTCGTGCTTTTTAAATCAAATAAATTAATGTTTCCAGGTTAATTATATTGTTCTCCAGTTAACTTTTTAATTCACTTGTTAACTATTTAGTTTCCCATTTAACTAATTGGTTTCTTTGTTTACTTTTTAATTCTCTTGTTAACTTTTTAGTTTTCTTGTTAACTAGTTAGTTTTCCTATAAACTAAATTTAAAGCCTTAATTTCTCGTTTTTTTCATAAAGTTTATATACTAAAAATTTAGGATATTATTACTGTAAAAATTAAATGGAGGCATAACTATAAAACTCAAAAACTTATTTATACTTTTGATATTTTTATTTATAGATCCATCAATTGCAGTTTCAGGACTCAATGTAACTCCTGAAATGTTGATATATGATTTAGAAACTTTTGGATTCATTTTTGAAACATTATGCATTAGAGATTTAAAAGTATATTCAGCACCACTTGGTGGAAAAGTGTTGTATTATAATGACGGTACTCTGGAAGTTGATTGTGTTTTGCAAATTGCTGATGGGCGTTATGGATTAATTGAGTTTAAATTAGGGGATAAAAGGATTGATGAGGGTGCACAATCTTTATTGAAAATAGATAAGTTGATTAAACAAAAAATTGCTGATGGAGATACACATATTCCAGAACCTAGCTTTTTAGCTGTTGTAACCGGTGATTCAATAGCAAAGATTCGAAAAGATGGAGTAATGGTAATTCCAATTGGCACATTGAGATAATTCTTTTATGGTATTTCTTGTTGACAATACTTTCAAAAATGGCTATAATTTATCTTAATAGTGAAAGAATACCCTGACCGTGTGACAAGCTAGAATCAGTAATTTGTCATATAATTGAATATATGTTCTATGAACTGATAATTTATTTTTTTGAAGTGTGATATTAAAAGTGAGATGTGTCAGTTATGTGGTCATATTTGATATGCTGGGCAATTATTATTTGACTATTTTATTATCTATTTGTTTTCATTTTATGAACACTTATTTATATAAATGTGTTTTTATTTTATGAACAATTATTTATATAATAACGTTTATAAATTATAAATGATTCTGTGCAGGTGATAAATGATGGAAGATGTAATTTATAATTATATAATAAAACAGCTGTCTGAAGTGCCAATGATTCTAAACAGGAAATTATCATATAAAAACATCAAGTTTAATAGTAAAAACGAATTTGATAAGCTCAGATTGATGATTGATAGTTTTTTAGATGGGGAATCTGAAGAGAGATACTTTGTACTTCCAGGAATTCGAGGGGTTGGAAAAACAACAATACTATACCAATGCTATGAATACTTGTTAAAGGAAAAAAACTTCAATTCAAGTGATCTGTTATATATTTCATGCGAAACAACAAATTTTGCAGGTCAAACAGATATCAAAAAAATAATAGAAATATATTTGGATAAAATTCACAATACAACTCCTGCACTTTTAGACAAAACGGTTTTCATTTTCATTGATGAAGCACACTTTGATGAGAACTGGGCAATGAATGGTAAAATTCTCTATGATGAGTCTCCATATATTTTCCTGATATTGACAGGTTCATCATCACTTCACCTGAATTACAATTCTGATGCAGCCAGAAGGCTCAATATACTGCCGGTAATGCCATTAAACTATTCACAGCACTTGAGCTTAAAATACAACTACCAAACGGATTTTGGAAATGATCTGATTGAGTTGATATTCACAGGAAACATTGAATCTGCACAGGAAAAGGAGCTTAAAATCCAAAAGGATTTAATAGGATTGAAAGATTATCCATTAAATGATTGGAACATTTACTTAAAATATGGTGGTTTTCCTGCAACATTCAACATCAAATTCGAGGATGTAATTGTATCAAAATTATGGACAATAATATCAAAAGTGATAACTGTCGATATGGCAAATGTATTCAATTTAAATAGGAACAATCAAAACTTGACTTATAAAACACTTGTATATCTTGCATCACAAAAACCGGGAGAAATATCACATGACAAACTGTCAAACTACTTGGATTGTGGCAAAACAACCATAAATAATATTATCAATATATTGGAAAAGACACAACTGATATTTCACAGTGAAGCTTATGGAGGGGCTTCTAAAAAAGTCAAAAAGCCATGGAAATATAACTTCGCAACGCCGAGTATCAGAAACTGCATAAATATAAAATTTGGAAACAATGCAGGATCAAAAAGTGAATATGATGGGATACTATTGGAAAATCAAATAGCATCCAATCTATTTAATCTAAATAACAGTAATGTCTCATTTGATTTCAATGTCTATTATGATTCACAAAAGGGAGGTGTTGATTTTATCGTTAAAAAATTATTCGGCAGTGCAATACCAATAGAATCGGGAATAGGGAGCAAAACAAAAAGGCAAGTAAAAAAAGCAATGAACAAATATGATGCAGATTATGGGATTGTAGTTTCAAATAAAACAGATTTCATAGAAAAGGAAGATGATGTGATATTCATACCTCCAAAAACATTTTCTTTTTTATCTAAATGATGCAAGAATACCACGACATCTTCAAGGTCGTGGATGAATTGCAAGTTGGGTTATACCTTTGTGAATTGTTATTTATTGGGTTTCATTTGCCATGATAATTGATTTTAATATTTTTTTGTATGGGTATTTATAATTCAGTGTACTTTCAGTTTTTTTTGGAGCATTTATTTTTGTATTTTTTTTGATATGTATCACTTTTACAATGGAAAATTTGTAGTTTCATTTGTATTTCACGGGTGTTTATTTAATGTTTCTTGTTGTTTTTTAAACGTAGTTGATTTTTGTGGGCGATATTACTTTTCAAATGCTCTCTGGGTATCTTTATATATTAATGGAGCATAAATTGTACTATTATGTGAAGATGGGTTAATAGTGTGGTGTTTTATGTTATGGTGGATGTTAAAAAGGGAATGAAGGTTAAGATTTATCCTACTCAGGAGCAGAAGGATTGTTTTCATAGGAATTTTGGTTGCTGTCGCAAGGCCCATAATGTCGTTCTTGACAAATACAATAAAATGCACAGTAACGATTCCAACCTAAGACCCACATTTACATTCTTAAATAAACTACTAAATGAAGCCAAGAGGGAATTTCCTTATTTGGAGGATGTAGAATCAACAAGTCTCCAACAGGAAATAAGAGACTTGGCCACATCATTCGATAATTTCTTTAAAAATCCATCACACTTCAATAAACCCCATTTTCACAAAAAGAAAACAGTTAAACTATCATTCAGACAAACAATAAGACAAGACATTAGAATCATCCAAAAAAATAAAATGATTCTGAGAAAATATGGCAAAGTAAAATTCCACACAAGCCAAGAATACTTCCAAATACAAAACGACAAAAATACAAAATTCAACAATGTAACAATCTCCTTTGATGGAATAGACTACTTTGCAACATTCAACATTGATTTCACTGAAGAAGAATGGGAACTAACAGGTAAAAATGTAGGTTGTGATATTAATTCAAATGTAAACGGCTGGCTGGTCACAAGCGATGAGGAAAAGGAATACTTTGACATTGACCATGAAAACCAAATGGTCAAATTAATCAACCGGATAATGGCCAAATGCACAAATGGAAGCAAAAAATGGAAAAAACAGAAAATCAGACTATTAAAATGGTATCATCAACGATCCAATAAACTTGACGACTATATAGAGAAACTTTCAACAGAAATGGTCAAAAAATATGATGCCATAGTATTTGAGAAAAATTACTCAAAAATTAAAATATTGATTGGTGGCGAGCAAAACATGGTGTTTCCACTCACAAAATTCATAACTAAACTACAAGACAAATTTGCTAGGCACAAACCTCAAGCAGAAGGCGTAGTATTTGTAGATGCAAAATATACCAGTAAAAAATGTCATTTTTGCGGAAACATCAACCATGAATTAGATGTGAAAACTCGAAAATGGAAATGTCCAAACTGCGGTAAAATACTAGACCGTGACATTAACGCCGCCATTAATATTTTGAACCGGTGGGACTACGGGGATAGCCTAGAAAACGCCAAATAAACAAGTGGCACAAAAAAACAAATCTAGGAATCCTCGATTTCTACAAAGTCGAGGTAGTTCAAGTGCGACAAGATAGAGTCTCCAATTCCCTTATAAAGTCAGTAAACTGAATATTAATTTAGATAAATTAATATAAATGTTTAATCCTTGTTGTGTAGGATTTCCCCCATTGAAATCTCAAATCTGGCAACGGATTTAGAGAGTTGCATGATATTATGCCTAATTTAATGAGAGTATTCCGATTTAAAAGGCTAGGGGAAGAATAAGAATGGTCAACGTTATGTGAACAATTGTAAGCATCGTCACCTCGGAAGCAGGTGGGATACATTGCAGAATATTTTCTGCTACTGCTATGCAATTAGGAAATAAGTAGTTTGAACGTACTTATATTTCACAACCCATAGAATTGCCGGTGTAAAGATTGGACCTTCCCTTATTCGTATCTGACGGGAGATTAACTTGGTAAGCCATTTGAAGTCCAAAAAAAAAATTTTTTGGTAAGCCGATTGTGAAAGAAGCCGAATTCTTCAGGTGGTAGAGGATTTTGAAGAAAGCGAATGCCGTTATAGTCGAAAGACAGCAGTAAACTGGGAATATAATAACTGTGAACGGATACCGTTCTTTATGAACGGCATGGAAACATGGCTGAATTTCAAAGAGTAGACAACGTGTAAATAAAACTAGGATTCTTGTTTATTGAAAGGATGGTGATCAGATGAGTTATACTCAAAACTATGATGTTTTAGAGTCCACAGCATCATACACTACAATTTGGCGAGAAACCAATTGGAAGAAAGTCAACAGGTATGTAAATAAACTAAGACATAGGATATTTCGTGCTGAAAGTGAAGGAAATAGTAGAAAGGTTAGAGATTTACAAAGACTGCTAATTCGCAGTAAGGCGGCTTTGAAATTAGCAATACGTAGAGTTACTCAAACCAATAAAGGTAAGAGGACTCCGGGTGTTGATGGTTTTACAGCCATGAATGATGCCAAACGAGGAAAATTATTTGTTAAACTGAATAATAGAGATATTAAGAAACATAAGCCAAAACCTGTCAAACGTATTTATATTCCAAAAAAGAACGGTAAAAAACGTTCTTTAGGAATACCAACTATAATCGATAGAGTATATCAGGAGTTGCTTCGTCTTGCGTTAGAACCACAATGGGAGGCTCGTTTTGAACCCACCAGTTACGGTTTTAGACCCGCAAGAAGGACTCATGACGCGCTAGAGAGGATATTTTTCAATACCAAATCTGGCAAGTGGAGTCAAGTTTTCGAAGGCGATTTTGTGCGACAAGAAGTATCTCTTTCTTCATTTTAAGCAGTGAAAATTCATTAAAATGGATTTTCAATCCCTGTTGTGTTGGGATTTCCCCCCTTGAAACTCTTAATTGAGTAATTGATTAGGAGGTTGCATGATTGTATGTCTAATCAGAATTTAGTATTCGAATTCTGAAGGCTAGGGGAAGGATAAGAACGATTAATCTTTATGGTGAACGGATGTAAGCGTCGTAACTTCGAACAATAGGTGGAATACGATGTTTTCCTATTAGTTAGGATGACTACTATTGTCTTGCAGACTGGAAATAAATATTGAAATCATATTTATATTGCACAACCCATATGTCTGTCGGTGTATAGTCCGAATCGTCCCTTATTCGTATCTGATTGGAGATAAACTTGGTAAACCCCACGAGGTCCCGATTAAGGTCGGGTAAACGGATTGTGAATGATGTTTAATTCCTTAGGGGGTAGAGGATTTCAAAGAAAGCAAATGCCGTTATTAACCGAAAGGTAGCAGGAAGAAATGAAGATATGTAACTGTGAACGGATATCACTCCATTGTGGGTGGCAGGGATAACCTGGCTGACTTTTGAATGGTATGCAACGTGTATATAATGCGTATTTGTATAAAACTATTAAAGGATGGTGACTAATAATGAGATTAACTCCAAATGATAACATTTGTGAGCCCGCGAAACCAGATGCAACCGATTGGGAAAGTATTAAATGGTACAAAGTCAATCGGCATGTAGATAGTTTACAAAAACGAATATATCGTGCTAGTAAAGATAATGATAAGAAAAAAGTCCGTGATTTACAAAGACAATTGATGAGAAGTAATTCTGCTTTGTTAAAAGCAATTAATAGAGTTACTAAAGAAAATAAAGGAAAATCAACTCCTGGCATTGATGGTTTTAAAGCTACAAGTGACCGTGCTCGTGGTAAACTATTTGACATGCTCAAAAAGGAGAAAATGAAATTACATAAACCTAAACCTGCGTATCGAAAATACATTCCTAAAAAGAACGGTAAATTAAGGTCTTTGGGTATTCCCACTATTAAAGACCGTATTTATCAGGAGATAATTCGTATGGCATTAGAACCCGAATGGGAAGCGAAATTTGAACCTACAAGTTATGGATTTCGTCCCAAAAGAAGTACACACGATGCTGCGAGAAGAATACACTATAACATCAAATGGAATAAATGGTGTTGGGTGTACGAAGGAGATTTTCGCTCTTGCTTCGATACACTAAACCATGATTTCATACTTAAACAAATCAAAGGCTTTCCTCATTATAATCTTGTTAAAAGATTTTTGGAAGCTGGATATGTTGATAATGGTGTATTTCATAATACTCTTGAAGGAACTCCTCAAGGAGGATTACTCTCTCCACTACTTGCAAATATTGCATTACATGGTATGGGGGAAATATTAGGTATATCATACGCTAGATATGAAAATAAAAGAGGAATAACATATGCTTCTAGGGGCAAATACCGTATGGTGAGGTATGCTGATGATTTTTTGATTTTTGCACAATCTAAAGAAGATATACTGAAAGTCGAAAGCATCTTACAACCTTATCTTGACGAAAGAGGTTTGGTTTTAGCTGAGGATAAAACATTCATTAAACATATTTCCGAAGGATTCGATTTCTTAGGTTTCAATTTTAGACAATATAAAACCAAAGACGGTTTATTGTGCTTAAATAAACCTTCTAAGGATAGTATAAATAAGTTTAAAATGAAAATTGATGATATATGTAAATCCTGTTATGGAAATAATGTGGGAGTTTTAATAAGGCGACTGAATCCAGTCATTCGAGGTACTGCTAATTATTGGAGACATGTTGTTTCAAAGAAAGTATTCGGTGCTATGGATGATTATATTTGGAATAAAATATATAAGTTCTTGCGAAGATTACATGGAAACAAAGGTAAAAAGTGGATTAAACAAAGATATTTTCCTTATTTCAATAACGGTAGATATACTGGCAATTGGATTTTGACTGATCCATTGACTGGTGATTATCTAATTAAAATGAAATGGACTCCTATTAGGCGACATATTATGATAAAACATGATTATAGTCCTTATGATAAAGATAAAATTGATTATTTTGATATGCGCGATAAAAGATATTCTTATTTTACTGGATAAATGCATACTTGAGCCCATTGTATCGAAAGGTACACGATGGGTTCTTAGGAGAGGCAAGGAGAGTAATCTCCTTGTTTTATCCGACAAGGCTTGCTTCGATACGATAAGTCATGAGTTTATACTCAAGAAACTTGATGGATTTCCTTATGTTGACGTGATAGAGAAAATTCTTAAGGCAGGATATAATGACGAAGGAAATTTCTTTCCCACAGAGCAAGGGACTCCTCAAGGAGGCTTATTATCTCCACTATTGGCCAATATTGCATTAACTGGACTTGAAGACTATCTTAACATCTCATATAAGAAATCGTTTCGCAAAGATGGATATGAAATTATTACAACTCATGGAAATTATCGTTCTGTGAGATACGCTGATGATTTTCTTATCTTTGCCCAAACCAAGGAAGAAATCGAAGAAGTTTACAATATCTTAGAACCATATTTAGAAGAAAGAGGGTTAATCCTAGCAGAGGATAAAACCGACACTACTACAATATACGAAGGATTCGATTTCCTTGGATTTAATATTAGAAGTGAAGATGGGAATAAATGTATTATTAAACCATCCAAAGACAGTCTAAAAGAGGCGAGAGCCATTATCAATGAGGTCTTCGGTCATATGAAAGGGCATAATGTAGGTGAATTAATATCCGTGTTAAATCCCGTTATTGATGGGATTGCAGAATATTGGAAACCATTATGTTCTACGGATGCATTTCATGCCATAGACCATCATATATGGACTAGGACATGGATTTTCTTAAATCATCTCCACTCTGGTAAGAGTAAAGAGTGGATAGTTTCCAAATATTTTCCAAAACCGGAAAAGAATGCTAAACATAATGACCGATGGATTTTAACAGACCCAAAATCTGGAGAACAATTACACAAAATGCGTCAGGTCAATATTGAAAGGCACACGATGGTTAAAGGTAATTATTCCCCACTAGATAGAAGTAAATTTGAATATTTTAAGAAAAGATTCAATTCTAATAAGAATTACTTCAGATAAATGTCTATTTGAGCCGTATGTCTTGAAAGGGACACGTACGGTTCTTGGGAGAGTGCGGGAGAGCAATCTCCCAATCTTATCCGACAGAAATTACTGCCTTAATATTTCAGCCCTTTCACGTAATTTTCAAGCAGTTCAAAGAGTTCTTCTTTTGTGCTTGTTTGAAATATCTTCTTTTTGATTTCCTGGCTTCCATGGAGATTTTTCATATAATATGCGGCATTTGTCCTAAGTTTGTGCATCAGGACCTTATCTTCGTAATCTTCAATAATCATCTGTGAATGCCTTTTAAACATGTCCAGCTTTTCTTTTGATGATACTCTTTGAGGTTCTATTCCTTCATCGATATAATCTATGCACTGTTTTACAATCCATGGATTTCCCAAAATGCCTCTTCCTATCATTACTGCATCACAGCCTGTAAAATCAAGCATGGCCTTTGCATCGTAGCATGTTCTGATATCTCCGTTTCCAATGACTGGAATTGACAATTCCTCTTTTATGTCTTTTATTATTGACCAGTCTGCTGGAATGTCATATCTCTGATGTCTTGTACGTGGATGAACGGTTATGGCGGATGCCCCTGCATCTTCAATGATTTTTGCAATTTCAAGTGCGTTGTTTTCATCCCATCCGCTTCTTATTTTTGCTGTAACTGGGATGGGGACTGTATCTACAACGCTTTTTATTATGTCTTCCACTTTATCAGGACTTTTAAGCAGTGCGCTTCCAGCTCCTGATTTTACTGCCACTTTCGTAACCGGACATCCCATATTGATGTCGATGATTTCAGGAGACATGTTTTTGTAAATGTATTCGGCGGCGATTTTGAATGATTCGGAATCTGATCCGAATATCTGCTGGGCAATAGGCCTTTCGTAATCGGTCATATGAAGCATTTCGCGGGTCTTTCTGTTTAAATGCATCACTGCTCTTGTTGAAACCATTTCAGTTTCTATCAGTCCGCAGCCCATTGACTTGACGATTCTTCTATATGCTGAATCACAGATTCCTGCCATCGGGGCTAAAACAATCTGATTTTCTATTTCCACATTGCCTATTTTCCATTTCATATACGTAGTCTCATCTAAAAATAATTGTTTATGATATATATTTGATTAAAATTATTTAATGGTTAATGAAAATAGCCATTATTTCAAAATCTTTGTTTTAATAATGGCTATCTTTTAGTATTTTAGTGTTGGACTTCTTTGTAGAAATCTTCATTTTTCGCAGGCAGCTTTGTAAATATTATTGGAAGTGCAATCAATACAATAAGTAATATTGCTTTTATGGTAATGCTTACAGGATCTTCATCTGCAAGTGATGAGAGGATTCCTTGAATCCAAAGGAATAAAATACATATTGGTAATATGAATTTAATAACAGTTTTCCAAGTTTTTCCTACTTTTATTTTTGAATTTTCATTTAAAGTAGCTATCAATTTATCAAAATCGTATATCCATCCGAATATTATACATTCAAGAAGCACTGCAAATAATAATGCAAAGTTATTTAAGAATGCATCAAATACTCCAAGAATTAAGCTTCCAGCCCCTGTTGCAAATATTGATGAGACACATACTCCAACAATACATACAATAGTTGCTGATTTTTTACGTGAAAAATTGAATTTTTCTGAAATTGAATAACATACTCCCTCTAAAAGTGCAATGATTGAAGTAATTCCTGCAAAGAATATGCACAGGAAGAATAGAGGTCCTATGATGTTTGCACTCGGTCCCATCACATTGAATACCTGCGGGAATACAACAAATGCCAGGCCTGTTCCTTCAGTTACCAATTCATTGAATGGTATTCCGCTAGTCATTGCCATGAATCCTAAAATGGAAAAGATTCCTATTGAGTTAAAAACTTCAAATCCTGAGTTTGAAAATGCTACGACTATTGCATTGTCTGTTAATTTGGATCCTTCAGGCAGGTAACTTGCATATGTAAGTGCAATTGCCATACCTAGACTTAAGGAAAATACGATTTGACCGAATGCGGCAAGCCAAACATTCGGATTTAATAATGCATTCCAATCAGGAGTGAATATTTGGGTATATCCTATTGATGCACCAGGCAATGTTAAGGAAAATATTACAATAATCACTACGATTATACAAAGTAGCGGAAGTAAAACCTTGCTTACTTTTCCTATTCCGTCGTTTAAGTTAGTTCTCAATATTGCCCATGTAACAAACCAAATGGCCACGATTGATGCTAATACTGCAGGCACTATAGTTGTTATTCCATCTATTGAATCTGTTGCCTGCAATACGGACTGTGAAAAGAATAAATCAGGATTTGATCCCCATGCTTTTGTAAAGCTTAAGACAACATATATCAAATCCCATCCGACTACACAGATGTAATACGTTGTAATTAAAAACACGATTGTCAAAACAAACCATGCTACAGGCTCAAGTTTATTATACACTGAGTATAATATCTTTGATAGTGATGTCTTGAATTTATATCCAACTGCATATTCTACTAAAACAAATGAGATTCCTAAAAGGAATAATGATACGATGTAGGGTATCATAAATGATCCTCCACCATTGGAGTACAATACATTTGGGAATCTCCAGATGTTACCAAGTCCAACAGCAGAACCTATCATTGCTAAAATAAATGTTATATTACTGTTCCACACACTTTTATTTTCATTCGACATTTATATCACTTAATTATATAATTTAGATTTTTCCTTAATATATAATTGGTGATTTCTATATGTTTAATTATCAAATAAAAGCATTAGATTAATTATTATAAAAATTAAGCAATTTTTTTAAAAGTGAATAATATTTTTATAATATTTTAAAAAATAGAACATTTTTCATTAAAATGATTTAAATAAAAAAAGAGGAAATTAGGATTATAATCCTAATCTGCTAAATATTCCATCTAAAGAGAAGCCGCCTGAATTGTTTCCTACAATTTCAGTCACTTGATTTGTGTAGTTTGCAACATCTCCCTGTACAGCCTGAACTCCACCGATACTTGTAGCAAGGTTTTCAATACTGCTGTTTGACATATTGATGTTGTTATTTACTGTATAGTTGTAAATAATGTTTACAATAGTGGAGTGGTCTGTGATATTATTTTGTTGTACAGTTTCTTTAACGTTGTCCACTAATTTTGTTAAGTTTTCTGCACTTACATTATCTTTTTGTACGATTTCTGATTCTGTGTAAATTTCTTCGTTAGCAGCTTTTTTTACAGTATCAGGTATTTGAACATTGGTTGCTGCTTCGTATGAATTCATAATGCCGGCAAGTGCGGATTCACCGGTTGCAGATACTGGACTGGTTACATATGCATGTCCATGAGTAACTCCAGCAGATTTTAGTGCTGAGATGTACATATCCGCAGTAATAGTGGTGATTTTTGATTTATCCACAGTTACTTTAATATTTCCTTGTTCGCTTAAGTCAACTAATGCACATGAGAATATTTGATCTGAACCATAGGTTTTTCCTGTTATGGTACTTGAGATTTTATTCACATCAGCTGCTGTAATAGTTTTGGAGTCAATATTTTTCACATCAACTTTTGCCTGTTGATTAAAGAAGTTATCCACAGTAGACTTATAGTTTGCATTATTATAAGTCGTTTCACCATAGGTAATCACTTTGGTATTTGATTGAGCTGAAAACCCAATAGGCAAAGCGATACCAACAATAACAATTGATAAGAGTATTATACCAATCAAAGATTTGCGCATATTTTCACCTCTAAATTATAATTATAATAAGTAGTATTTAAATATATATGTAGGTAAGTTGTGTTTATATATAAATGCATTGAAAATCAGAGTATAAACAAAGGTGTTGAAGTTGATAAGTGATAAAAAAGCTATTGATATGGCCAGAAATCTTGAAAAGATTGATATTGATGTTAAAAAAACAATAGAAAAAGCATCAACTGCAGGTTATTTGGGAGAAGAACATTTTTACTGCAGTGTAATACAAAACGGTTCTTATACTCTTCCTATTGATAGACTATTTGAGGAAAATCCTCCAAAATTAAAATTGGATAACTTTTACTTTGATTTGGTATCAAAAGCCCTGGATGATGAAGGCATTTATATTTCACTGGCTTACTGCAATCCCGAAATGATGGTTTCGCCTGATGCAGTTGATGAGCTGATATCATATGATGAATATGAACTGGAAGCAGATGAGCTCTATTTCAAAAAGCAGTATGTTCTTGTCACTTCCAACTCAACAAAGGTCTTTGAAATCTATGAGGAGGAAGGCATTCCCGGCCATAAGCCAACAGATGATTTAGGCATAATCGTAAAATATGACAAAGGCCAGTATTATTCCTATTTTGCAGTAAGGTCAACTGACCTGTGCATGTCATCACTTCAGCTATTCCCTCTTAATGAAAACTTGCCTAAGGAAAATGAGTTTTCACTTCTAAATCCAATAAATAAAATTCTGATTGAAATGATGGGTGATGTTATCGTTTTAAAAAATGAGTAACATATTAATTTTACATGTTTTCTAATCGAATTCCCATTTAATTTTTTTATTTAACATCCATTGTGATTGGCTCGTTATGCTGATTACATCGTTTGTTGTCTTTTTTAGTTGCGAATAGATTTTTTGACTTTTTTTGGCAGATTTTATGTGAGAACTGATATTTTTCATTGGTCAATGCCATGTAAAATTTTATATACAAATATTAAAATATATAATATTATATATAATCTCAATTATTTTTTTTAATTTGATTTTGATTGTATATTTACATGTTTTATACAGGTGTTAAAAAAATGAACAATAAAATATTTATTATACTATTTTTCCTGTTTGCATTAATATCTGTGTCTGCTGTTTCGGCGGCGGATGCGGATGGAAACAATGATACGATTGTTTCATCAGCTAATGCGGAGATACTTTCCGCTGCAAATGATGTTAATGCAATAGACGATTTGAATAAAGATTATTCCGACAGTGATGATAAGGCACTTGCAAATGATGCCAAATCACTTGCTTTCGGTAAAAACAATGAAATTATTGGTGCGACATATGAGGAAGCTAACGGGGACTCAGCATCTCCAGTACTTGGTGCAGGCGAGTATGATGTTAATATAGAATGTTGGACTGCGTCATATGATGAATTTAGAACTGAATTTGAGGCTCATATTCAGGGACCGGATCAACCTGTTGGTCGTCTCCAGTTAGATGTCGATGGTAAGCAGGTGGCTTCCGTTGATATTGATAGACCTGGTCAGTTGTTCTCATGTGATCCTGTGAATGCCGGTACCCATACTTGGTCTGCCAACTTCCAGCCTAATGGTGGTGGTGACACAAGTAGCGGAAGCGGATCGTTTACAATAAATAAGGCCGATTCCTCTATTAATATTATAAATCCTTCAATTGAAATCGACGTTGGTGCCAGTGCAAATTTAAATTTATATGTTGATATGTACCCTTATTCAGCTAGTCCAAGTTTTTCTTCAAGTGATGATAATGTTGCTAAAGTTGAAAACGGCCAAATTACAGGTGTTGGTGTAGGTACTGCAACAATTACAGTTTCATTTGCAGGAAATACAAATTATAATGCTGCTGAAAACAAGACTATCACTGTTACTGTAAACGAAGACAAGATACGTGCGAATTGGACTTATATTAGTATGGCCGGCAAGGAAGTAAGTATTACTGGCGTTATACCTGTTCCATGGAACTATTATCCTGAATGTTATGTGAAATATGCTAATGGCACTGCTTTGCCTGTCGGTACAAAAATTACAATTTCATGTCAGGGTGAACAAAATTATACTATCAACGCTGTTACTCAGGAAGATGGTTTATTCAATGTTAATTTAAGTAATGTTAAACTTGGAGAATATAAGACTACTTTCTCTGCTGAAAATTATACTGATGCAAAAGCTACAGTATATGTAGTTAAAGCATTAACTGAAATTAATGTTACCGATACTAATGTTTCTTTAAAAGTTAATAAGAATGTTCCTGCAAGCGCTACTTTAACTCCTGCTGATGCAGGTAACTTGACATACACTTCAAGCAATTCCAGCATTGCAATTGTTGAAAATGGTAAAATTAAGGGTATTAAGGAAGGTAAAGCTAACATTACTGTCAGCTTCGCTGAAAATGAAATGTATTTTGCTGCTAAAAATAAGACAATTGAGGTTACTGTAACTTTAAATGATGCTAGTGTTGCCGCTGAGGATATTACTTTGGATATTGGTGCTAATGCCACTATTGCTGCTACTACAACTCCTGAAGGTTTGAAAGTTGATTACACTCCGGATAACTCTGGTGTTGTGACTGTTGAAGATGGTGTTGTCACTGGTGTTAAAGTGGGTACTGCTAAAGTCACATTAACTGTCGGTGGAGATGAAGTATATGCTGAAAACTCAACCACCATTACCGTAACAGTTAAAAAGATTGATACTACTATTCTTGCTGAGGAATCTTTAGAGTTGACCATTGGTTCTAATGATACTGTTCTTGTTGTTATTGAACCTATTAGTGCTAATTTAAATGCTACTTTTGCTTCCAGCAATCCTTCTATTGTGACTGTTGACGATGATGGTAATGTTAAGGCTGTTGGCGTAGGTAATGCTACAATCACTGTCAGTTATGCCGGTGATGATAAGTATAATGCTGCTGAAAACAAGACTATCACTGTTACTGTAAACGAAGACAAGATACGTGCGAATTGGACTTATATTAGTATGGCCGGCAAGGAAGTAAGTATTACTGGCGTTATACCTGTTCCATGGAACTATTATCCTGAATGTTATGTGAAATATGCTAATGGCACTGCTTTGCCTGTCGGTACAAAAATTACAATTTCATGTCAGGGTGAACAAAATTATACTATCAACGCTGTTACTCAGGAAGATGGTTTATTCAATGTTAATTTAAGTAATGTTAAACTTGGAGCATATCAGACTACTTTCTCTGCTGAAAATTATACTGATGCAAAAGCTACAGTATATGTAGTTAAAGCATTAACTGAAATTAATGTTACCAATACTAATGTTTCTTTAAAAGTTAATGAGAATGTTCCTGCAAGCGCTACTTTAACTCCTGCTGATGCAGGTAACTTGACATACACTTCAAGCAATTCCAGTATTGCAATTGTTGAAAATGGTAAAATTAAGGGTATTAAGGAAGGTAAAGCTAACATTACTGTCAGCTTCGCTGAAAATGAAATGTATTTTGCTGCTAAAAATAAGACAATTGAGGTTACTGTAACTTTAAATGATGCTAGTGTTGCCGCTGAGGATATTACTTTGGATATTGGTGCTAATGTCACTATTGCTGCTACTACAACTCCTGAAGGTTTGGAAGTTGATTACACCCCAGATAACTCTGGTGTTGTGACTGTTGAAGATGGTGTTGTCACTGGTGTTAAAGTGGGTACTGCTAAAGTCACATTAACTGTCGGTGGAGATGGAGTATATGCTGAAAACTCAACCACCATTACCGTAACAGTTAAAAAGATTGATACTAATATTACTGTTGATGAAGAGTCTTTGGACTTGAGAGTTGGTGATGATTCTAGTGTTACTGCTACTTTGACTCCTGCTGATGCTGGTAATGTTACTTTCACTTCCAGTAATCCTTCTGTTGTGACTGTTGATAAGAATGGTAATGTTAAGGCTGTTGGCGTAGGTAATGCTACAATTACTGTCAGTTATGCCGGTGATGATAAGTATAATGCTGCTGAAAACGTTACTGTTGCTGTGACTGTTAAAGACCCTAAGCAAAATACTACAATGGATATTGTTACTGGTGAAGTTGTTGAGGATGAAAACTCTACAATCACTGTAAACTTGCCTGAAGATGCTACTGGTAATGTTACTGCTGTTGTTGAAGGCGAAGAGTACACTGCTCCTGTTGTTAACGGTACTGCAAATATTTCGGTTCCTGGCTTAAGGCCTGGAAACTATTCTGTTCCTGTAACATACTCCGGTGACGACAAGTACAACCCTGCTACAGAAAAAATTACATACAATGTTGAAGAGGTTGACAAATCAGATATCATTTCAGCTCCTGATGTTACCAAATACTTCAATGGGCCTGAAAGATTTGTTGTAAACATTACTGATTATAAAGGCAATCCTGTTGCTAACAGATCTGTCAGCATTGTAATCAACGGTAAAGAATATAACAAAACTACTGATACAAATGGTACTGCAAGCATTGCTTTAGGATTAAACAGTGGTGTTTATAATGCTACTGTAACTGTTGGAAATGAAACCTTAAATCCAGTAGTTACTGTATTGTCTACCGTTAACGGTACTGATGTTGTAAAAGTCTACAGAAATGATACACAGTACTACGCTACTTTCCGTGACAGCGAAGGTAACTACCTCAAAGACGGAACTGCTGTTAGATTCAACATCAATGGTGTAATGTATGACCGTAAAATCTCAGGTAGTGAAGGTTTAGCTAAATTGAACATTAACCTTAATCAGGGTAATTATGTGATTACAGCAACCAACCTTGAAACCGGTGAAAACGCTGCAAACAACATTACAATCATTTCCAGACTCGTAGAAAACAGTGACATTACCAAATACTACAGAAACGCAACACAATACACTGTTAAAGTGATTGGTGATGACGGTAATCCTGTTGGTGCCGGTGAAACCGTAACATTCAACATTAACGGAGTATTCTATAACCGTACTACCAATGCATCAGGCATTGCTAAGTTAAACATTAATTTGCCGCCTGGAGATTACATAATCACTGCAGAATATAAAAACTGTAAGGTATCCAACAATATTAAGGTATTGCCTGTTTTATCTGCTAAGGACTTGAATAAAAAGTACGGCACTCCGGATCAGTTTGTTGCAACACTCCTTGACGGTCAGGGAAAAGCTCTGGCTGGTGAAACTGTTCAGTTTAATGTAAACGGTGTTTTATATAACAGAGTAACTGACAGTGACGGTCATGCTAAGCTTAACATCAGATTGATGGCTGGACAATACATTATAACTTCAAGTTATAATGGTGCAAGCATAGCAAACAATATAGTTATAACTGCATAGTGTGAATATTTCATTCACACTATTTTTTTTAGAATATTCTCTTTTTTTTATCTATCTGATTTTTACCGGGTCAAGGCAATATTTACTTCATGCAATTCTATTGGACAAAAAAGTCAATTTTACTTTAAGCTTACTAAATTTTATATATAATGTAATTAATAAATTACACTTATAGTGGATAATTTTTTAATGCTGCTATGATTTTATTAATTAGCATAAAAAGGGGGTGAAAATATCAAAAGGTTAGACAGTAAGTTGATGTTTATTCTAATAATTTCGTTAATGCTTATGTTTTCGCTGAATGCGATTTCTGCAGAGGATAATTCAACTTTGCTTGCGACAAGCACAGATTCTCCTGATGTATTGCAGGCACCCAATTCGATAAATGTTCACGTAACTGATTCCTATGTTGCTGAAAACAATACATGGAGTGAAGATGGAGTAAATCTGGCTAATGCAAGCGTATCAGTTTATGATTCATCTAACAATTTGGTATTTTCAGGATTAACAAATAGTGAGGGTAATGTTGTTATATCAAATTTAAACTCAGCAAATTATAATGTTGAGATTAAATATTCCACTTATGAGCCTTATCGCCAAAGTGTTGATTTGTCAACCAAAACTTCCCAGGCTATTGACTATATGTTCATTCCTGACATACTCTTGTTGGTGGATTATGATTCACACAATGAAAAAGTTGATTTATTGATGGAAATGTCAAAAAGGGTTGCTTATATAAGTACGACAAACTTTGATTTGACAAGGGAATGGTTATTTGACTATGCAAAATTCATCCAATTGGATATGTTTAACGAAGGTTCATATCATACTGTAACTGGTGAATACTTAAAAGAAGTTCTTGAGACTTCACCTGCTAACATTAACTATAATGTGGCATATACATTTGGTATTTATTCAGACAGTATATTAAATGCAACGGGATTGCATATTGTGGGTGCTAGTCCATCCAATAACACATTCCATACAATAGAAAATACTTATATAGGTTCTTATTTCCAGGCTGATGATATTGATAATTCTGATGTTTTGGATGCAAACATGAAAAATTATCTTAAATATGTTTATTATTTAATTAATTCTTCCAAATATACCAATCCTTTATTGGATGTTAAAAATGCTCCGTTAATGAGTCCTGAATGTGGTTTTTACCATCCTGATTTGGGAATCTATACAATCGTGCCTGATGGAAATATAATCAATGAATGGATTAAAAACAATCCTGGTTACGATGCTGATGGGCATGGAAGTCTTAATTGGATGATTGAGAATTATCCTAACTGGCTTGAAAATACTTTGGATCCTACAACTCTTTTCAAAACATTTGAAAAAGATTATATTGGCAATATTTCTTATGACAAACCATTCATAGTTATTGCTACTTACTATTCTGGTGGAAGTGTAGTCGATGCTTTAATTAGAAGTTATGAGGCTAACGGAAGAGCTGCTTTTAATGTATTTAAAACAGGTACTGTTCCTTCAATGTCTTCTATATTAAATAAGATTACTGATATCTCAACTGTTGGTATTTCAGCTATCACATCACTTTATAGTTGGTCTTTAAATTATGCAAATGGTTCTGCTGAGGGGGATTTGGAAGATATTGATCTTGCAGTATTAAAAGGTGTTTATGATATTTCCGAAACAAGTTATCTCAATGAACTTGGTCCTCAAATAGAATGGACTTTTTCAGTAACTTATCCAAGTTTTGAAGGTGTATACGGTCCTATAGTTTTATCATATGTTGATGGTATGGGTAAATCTCATGTCATACAGTCAGGTGTTGATAAAATGGTCAAATTGTCCTGTCAATGGGCTGAACTAAAAGAAATGGATAATGCTGATAAGGTTGTTTCAATTATTTTGTATAATTATCCTCCAGGTAAAGCAGAAATCGGCGCATCATATTTGGATGTATTCCAAAGTACTTATGACTTGCTTTTCCAATTGGAAAAAGCGGGTTTTGATGTTGGAAATGTTTCAGACATTCCTTCTTTATATAACTTAACTGAATTGATTGTAAAGTTCGGTAACAAGGGTACTTGGGCAAGAGGTTTATTAAATGAATATGTAGAACAAAACTTTGATGAATTGATGGCACACAACCAGCTCATTGATATAAACCAGTTCTATAATTTGACTGCACATATCAATCCTGCATTATATGAATGGATGATTAATCGTTGGGGTGATGGTTTGGGTGAAATCATGGTTTACAATAACACATATATTGTAATTCCTGGTTTGTGGTTTGGTAATGTATTCATCACTTTCCAGCCTTCAAGGGGATGGGAAGAGGTTCAGAATTACCACGACTTGAGCTTACCTCCTCATCAGCAATATGTTGCATTCTATGAATGGTTGGATCAGGTAGTTGGTGCTGATGCAATAATCAACATGGGTACTCACGGAACACTTGAGTGGCTTCCTGGTAGAAATATTGGTGTAATGGAAGGAGATTGGACTTTTGAGTTAACTTTAACTCCTACAATTTATCCATATATTGTTTCTAACCCTGGAGAAGCTATGGTTGCACGTGATAGGATTGCTCCATTAATGATTACTCACATGACTCCTGCAATGGTTTCATCTGCATTATATGGTAACTATACTCTTTTGGCTGATTACATTGCTCACTACAGAGATCAAGTCAAACTTAATGTTTCTACAAATGCTGAGGAATATAAGGATTTAATCATAGATTTGGCTCCTTCTTTAGGTTATTCCAAATTTAATGAATCCAATGAAACATTTGATGAATATGTTGCTGAATTGCATTCATATCTTGAAGGTATGGAAGATGATTTCTATACTTATGGTTTACATTATTTAGGTAAGGTTTTAACTGGATACGAGTTAATCGAAGAGGTTATAACTGTTACAACATCTCAAACAAGAATATATAATCATATATTAGCTCATTTCTATCCTGAATTGGCAAATATGAGTTTTTATGATGATATTCGTCACCATGATGCCTATGAGTTGGTTGAAGCTTCAGTTGTTTCATTCCTGAAAGAATATGTTACCGCTTTGGTTTGCGGAACTTCCGTTGAATATCTGAATGATGAGTATGGAATTGCTAAAGGCTCTGCTCTTTACAATGATACTGCTTATGCGGCCAGTGTTATTGTAAATATTGAAAACAATAATGAATGGGCTGCAATCATCAAGGCTCTTGAAGGAGATTATGTGCTTGCAGGTTTATTTGCAGACCCTGCTTACGGTGATTCAATTCCAACAGGTTATGATGGTTTTGCATCTGATTCAACAAAAATGCCGTCAAGGTCAGCTTATGCATCCGCAATCAAAATCGTTAATTTGCTTTTGGCTAATTACATGGAAGAACATGGTGAATGGCCTAAATTGACTTCATTAATCCTTTGGGGTACTGAAATATCAAGAACAGAGGGAATTGGTATTGCAGAATTCTTATACTTCTTAGGTTGCAGGCCTGTCTGGGCTGAAAACGGTAAGGTCATTGGTGTTGAAATGCTTCCGTTAAGTGATTTGACTGTACAGTTAAATGATGGCAGTGTTGTAAACAGGCCAAGAATTGACGTATTTGCAAGTATCGTAACAAGTAATAAGGACTGGTTAACATGGCTGCTTACCGGTGTAAATCTCGCGTTGAATGCTGAAGGCGAAGACTTCTCACAAAATTATGTAAAACTTCATTATAATCAAACTGGTATAATCGATAGGTTATATGGTCTTCCTGGTGCTATTTTGGAAGGTACGGGTATGAGTAATTTTATTCCAAGTACTAGTGACTGGAATATTGAAACTGTTAATGAAGAGGCAACAAGCATTTATCTTGACAAGGTTTCATTTGCTTGGAACATGGATGATAAAGGTAATATTGTTGTAACTCCGCAAAAAGATGCTTATATGAAATTACTCTCACAAGTTGATTTAATTACTCAAAATTTCGACAGTACATGGAGATTCATTGATTCAGATGATTATTATGATTGGTTTGGTGGATTATATAATGCTGCACGTACACTTGGTGCAAAACCTGATACCGCATTTGTTGATATCAGAAACCAGAACAATTATGTTTCAAGAACTTATGAGGAAGAATTGGACTTTGAAATTCGTAGTATGATTTTAAATCCTAATTATTATAATCCTTTAGTTAATTCTCAGGCAGGTTCACTTTCTTATGCTAAAAATATGGAAAACCTTTATGGAGGATTAATCTTAGGTGGAGGTCAATTAAATGCAGAATTAGGTAATCAAATAGCTAATACATACAACGGATTAACAGGAACTATTAAATCCACTGCTCAGGCTGCAGCTTGGCAGAGTATGGCTGCTTGGATGTTTTACTTAAACGACCAAAAAGTATGGGAAGGTGATCCTAAGGCCGTTCAGGAATTGGCCAATAACATTATTGAAATAGCTACCCAGTACGGTGTTGCATGTTGTCACCACACCTGTAAGAACTTGGACTTTAACATGAAAATCATTCAGGCCAGTTCACTTTCTCCTCAAAAAAAGGCGGAATATGCTGAAATTTTAGCTCAGGCTACTTTGACTGATCCGTTATTTGTGGCTGATGATGCTACTGTTGATGGAGACGGTAAAAGTGAAACAAATCCTTCATCTGAAGAGGTTCTAGTCAATGGAACCAGTGACAGCAATGGCGGTCAGGCCGGTGGTCAGACTGCTGTTGGAGACCAGCCTGCTTCATCACAGGATGCAAGTGCAAGCGCTTCAGCTTCTGCACAGTCAACCAGTGACTCATCACAGAACAATGATGCTAGTGAAGACGCTTCTCAAGCTAGTGACTCCAATGCTTATGAAATTTCAAAAAGCTCTCCAGCTAAAAGCGCTAGTCCTGAATCAAGCATGCCTATCGTTGTAATTATTGCTATCATCGTATTGATTGCAATATTCCTGGTTGGTTATTCTCGCAATAAAGATGATTTTGATGAATATTAAAATCATCTGATTTTTTCTTTTTTTTTCACAATTTTTAAATATGGTTTAATTACAAAAATAAACTTATAATACATTTTTTAGTCAAATGTATTTTAAAAAAGTTATGATGTGATTAAATGTTTAAAAAGATTAATATTATTTTGGTCTTGTTTGTGCTTTTAATCGTTTCTTT